>DASTBI010000096.1 GCA_035712145.1 Candidatus Eisenbacteria bacterium
TCGAACTCGTAGCTCCTGGGCCTGGCCAGCGACTTGTAGCTCGTGTACTGGCCGGTCGAGATCAGCGGCTGCAGATAGGTGAGCAGGCTGATGCGCGGCGTGAACGCCCAATTGAGGCGAATGGTGGCCGAGATGGTCTTCTGCTCCAGGTGCGCGAACACGTAGCGGCGTCCGTAGGTCTCGGTCGCGGTCGGGTCCTCGACCTGCCTGACGTACTGGGCGTCCTCGACCACCCTCTCGAAGAGCGGACCGACGCTCAGCAGGACGTTCGAGACCGGCTTGAGCTCGATACCCGGATTGACCCAGTAGTTCCACGAACCGTTGTCGGGCTGCATGTACATCCCGGTGTCGAGCCACCAGAAGAACTTGGATTTGCCATCGGTGTCGAAGTAGGTCCCCAGCTGGTAGCCGGGCTTGTTGATCATGAGCGGACCGCCACGGGTGCGGCGCGCGCTGATGCTCTGCGGGTTGTACGCGGCGTTGTAGCTCCAGCTGTAGTTGTTCTGGAACTCGGTGGTGCCGGCGAGATAACCGCCGCCCCAGGTGCGGGTGCCGGAGAAGTCGAAGCTCGAGAACACCGCACCGAGAACGTCCTGGTACTTGGTGTACTTGGTGGGCTCCGTCCACTTGTAGCCTCCGCCGACGTGGTAGTTGGCGAGGTCCGCATACGACATGAAACCGACGTCGTTCACGTCGAACTTGGGACTCAGGAACCCCACTGCGGCGTTCACGAACGTGTTGCCCTTCTGCTTGTTGAGCCAGTAACGGCTCGCGAATCCGGTCAGCGACGTGGCGGTCGTATCGACGCCGAGGTGATCCACGTCAGGGCGCTGGAAGTAGTGGGTCGAGCTCCGTTGCAGCGCGGTCATGCGTGACTCGTTGCCGCGAACGTGCGACATCACGGTGTAGCCCGAGATCACCCAGGTCTGGTTCTTGTCGAGGAACCACCAGCCATCCATGCCGCCGAAGAATGATTCGCTGTTGAGCTGGTCCCGCAGGTCCCGGTCCTCGAACGAGCGCACCGCGCCGTTGGCCATGAAACCGAGTCCCTGCTGGCGGTTCTTGAATTCCTTCTGGCTGCGCACCACGCCGTAGTACGTCAGCGGCTCGATCTCCGACTCGGACTCGAAACCCGTGTCGTAGAGCCTGGCGTGCTCGCGAGCGGTGAACGCATGCATGGTGCCGAAGTTCCACGTCGGAGCGATCTTCCCGGTGAGCTTTCCGGCGCCGAGGATGGTGGTGCCGAGCGGCGCATCGGTGAACTCCGCCGAAGGCACGTCGCCCTGGGGCCCCCTCCCCACGCGGCGGCTGTAGAAGAAGGTCGGCTCGGGCCAGTTGAAGCCCCAGTAGCTGTCGGCGCCCTCGTTACCGAAGCGGAACACCTGGGCGTTCTCGACGAAGAACGGACGCTTCTCCTGGAAGAACGACTCGACGTCGCTCAGGTTGACCACCGCGGGGTCGATCTCGACCTGGCCGAAGTCTGGATTGACCGTGGCGTTCAGGGTGAGCTTGCTGCCCACGCCCATGCGCACGTCCACGCCGCCGTCCGCGGTGAGCCGCGAACCGTCGTTGAAGGGATCGCCCGGGTCGGTCACGAGGTACTCACCCTTGCTCGTCGCATACGGGATCACCTCGATCGCGCTCTTGGGCCTAATCCCCGACATGCCCACGAGGTCCGGGAAACGGGAAACGAAGCCGCTCTCCTTCTTCGGCAGGTAGACGACGAAGTCCTCTTCGCTGCGGCGCTGGATCACGCGGCGGAAGTTCATGCCCCAGCGCTCGCCGCTCGTGAAACGCATTTGCGAGTAGGGGATCCGCATCTCGCACGTCCAGCCCTTCTCGTCGACACGCGCTTTCCCTTCCCAGACGCCGTCCCAGGAAGGGTCCTCCCAGCCGTCGTTGTAGAGCGAGCCGTCGAAGAGCGTCCCGGCGGCGTTGACCAGGAAGTAATAGCCGCTGCGGCGATCGAGATAAGGATCGACGTAGACGCCGAACCGATCGGCCGGAATCGAGAAGTCGCGCCGCGTGAGACGGGCCAGGATCGAATCCGGCGCCGTGTCGTGCATGCGCGCGCCGATGTAGACGGCGTTGTCGTCGTACGCGACTCGCACCTCGGTGGGCAGGGTCGCCGCCGCGCCTTCGTGGGGGTCGCGCTGCTTGAAGTCGGTGACGGCGTTGCCGTTCTGCCAGACGAGCTCGTCGAGCTTGCCGTCCACGGTGACCGCCGCATCGAGACGCGCGGCGGTGATGGTCGGCCGCGCGGTGGTGGTGGTCGGCCGCGCGACCGTGATGGTGTCAGCAAGAGCCGCGAAGGGGACCGCGAGCAGGGCGATCCCTAGGAACAGGGGGAACGATCTCATCTTCAGTACCCGCGATAGAGAGGAGAATCGAAGGCCGCATCGACCGAGACGCTTACGGCTCACCAGAGCCGCTGGTTGCGAGCGGTCCGTCCTAGATCGGCCGCGGCTACCGGGCGAGCCCGCATGTCCACTGATGCATGGGACGGGCTCGACCGGCGGAAGGTTGGGAGAGCGCCACCCGGACCGCCAGCATCGTGACGACGAGCGTAGGCATTGGGCCGACGAGCGGACATGACGACAGCGGTCGTCACCCAGGCCCGGGACCACCCGGGTCCATTTCTGGCCCACTCCTGGCGGCCAAATGAGGGTTCCACGATTCAGACCGGCCATGGACCTTGCCGACGGCAGCGTCTCGGCAGATACTTTGTTCAACAAAGTGCTTTGAACCAATGGAGGAGTGCCGAATGTTCCACCCACGAGCGATGCGAGAGCCGCCGGAGCTTCCCAAGGGCCTCGGACCACGGCCGGTGCTGCATCACCACGCGCTGCTGCTGAATCCCTTCTACCCCAAGGATCCGCACGCCAGCTTCGGCAAGCACGTGCTCACGCCCACGCTGGCGCTCACCAGCATCGCGGCCACCACGCCGGCGGACTGGACGGTGCGCTACTGGGACGAGAACCTCCTCCAGGGTCCGCCTCCGACCGACCCGGTCCCCCAGGTGGTGGGCATCAGCGTCCACCTGACGTTCGCGGAGCGCGCCTTCGAGCTCGCCGACTTCTACCGCTCACTCGGCTCGCGGGTCGTGCTTGGCGGATTGCACGTGGTCTCGTGTCCGGAGGAATGCGCGCCTCACGCCGACGCGCTCGCCGTCGGCGAAGGCGTCCAGATCTGGCCCGAGATCCTGCGCGATGCGGACGGGGCTCTGCGGCCACGCTACGAGGGCAGCTACCGCCGGCCTTACGCCGACCATCCACTGCCTCGGCGCGAGCTGCTCCCGCGGCGCGACTTCCTCACCACCACGAGTGTCATCGCCACCCGCGGCTGTCACAGTCGCTGCGGCTTCTGTTACTTGTCGACCCAGGGCCTCCACCTGCCCTACCAGCTGCGGGATCCGGAAGAGATCGCGCGAGAGATTCGCGCTGACGGCCAGCCCTACGCCGTCTTCGTCGACAACAATCTCGGCTCGCGCCCCGAGTACCTGGCACGGCTGTGCCGTGAGCTACGCAAGACCGAGCGCATCTGGAGCGCGGCGGTATCGATCGACGTCACCGACCATCCCGAGGTCGTGCGGCAGATGGCGCTCGCCGGCTGCACCGGCGTGTTCGTGGGATTCGAATCGCTGCAGCCGATGAACATCGTGGACCAGCGCAAGAAGAGCCCGAGCCCCGCCGACTACGCGCGCCGAGTCGCGCTCCTCCACGACCACGGCATCCAGGTGAACGGCAGCTTCGTGCTCGGATTCGATCACGATCGCCCGGATGTGTTCCAGCGCACCGTCGAGTGGGTCGAGTCGAACCGGCTCGAGTGCGCCACCTTCCACATCCTCACGCCCTATCCCGGCACGCCCCTCTTCCGGCAGCTCGAGGCGGAGGACCGCTTGCTCCACCGCAATTGGAGCCTGTACGACACGTCGCACGTGGTGTTCCGGCCGCGGCACATGACGCCCGAGCAGCTCGCGGCAGGCTACTCATGGTGCTACCGGCGTCTGTTCTCGCACACGTCGATCTGGCGCCGGCGTCCACGCCAGGCCGACGCGGTGCTGCCGTACCTGGCGATGTCCTACTTGTACAAGCGATCGAACCGGCTGTGGGCGTTTCTCATTCGCCATCGCCTGACCCACACGGTTTGGGGCCCGCTCGTGGAGTGGACGCGGCGGCGGCATCTCCGGTTCCGCGCGCGCCTCGCGGCGCGCAGCCAGAGCAGCCCCGCGGCCCAGGTGGTGACGGCGGGAGTCTGAGGGTTCAGCGTGGAGCTTCGGTGACGAGCGCGATCGCCAGACCATCGTGCTCCTTGACGCCCACGGTCTGGATCGCGGTGGCGGCCACCCGGGTCTCGGCGGCCAGGCGCTGGAAGAAGCGCCGCATGCCCAGCACCATGTCGTCATTGGATTCCGGGTTCGCGACCTCGCCCTTCCGCACGACGTTGTCCACCACGATCAAACTGCCGCGCCGTGAAAGGCGCAGCGCCCATTCGAAGTATTCGGTCGTGCTCTGCTTGTCGGCGTCGATGAACGTGAGATCGAACGGCGGAAGTTTCTCCTTTTCGATCCCCGGCAGCAGGTCGAGCGCCTTGCCGACGCGCACCTCGACCCGATCGTCGAGCCCGGCACGCGACAGGTTCCTGCGCGCGACGTCGGCGTGCTTCGCCTCGTACTCGAGCGTGATCAGCCGGCCGTCCTTTTCGAGCGCCCGCCCCATCCAGATCGTGCTGTAACCGGCGAGCGTGCCGATCTCGAGGATCCTTCGCGCGCCGATGGCGCGCGCCAGCATGTGCAGCAGCTTTCCCTGGTTCGGCGCCACCTGGATCTCGGGCAAGCCGGCGGCTCGGCTGTCTTCGAGCGCCGCTTCCAGCACCGGATCGTCGCCGATGAGCAGCTCGTTGAGATACCCATCGACCTTGTTCCACAGGTCCTGAGTCATTGGCCATTCCTCCCCCACCACTGGTCGACGCGCGACACCACGTCCGGCGGACTCGCCACCGCTTCCGGATATCCCTGCTTCCACGTGGCGTCGATGCCGAGCGGCCCCCGGCAGGTGAGCCACGCGCCACGAGTCTCGGTGCGCGCCGGAATCACGTCACGGGCGCAGTCGAAGCGCGTGAACACGCCCCACAGAAGGAGCTCGCGATCCATGAGCGGCACGTCGGCGCTGACCGCGACCACCATCTTGAGCGCCGCATACTCGGCGCGGGCCGTGAGCCGCTCGATCACGCCGCGGCCTTCTCCACGCACCTGCACGATCAGGATGCCGCCGCGCACCAGCCGGTGCTCGAGCACGTCGGGCTCGAAGCCGCGCGGGTCGGCCACCTGGGCCAGCGGCGGCGCCGGCGCACGGCCGGGCTTGGTCTGGGCGTCGAGCACCATCTTGCTGCCGAGATTCATGGTGTATGAGGTGAAATCGAGGGTATCGAGCGGCACCCCCGGAATGAGCAGGAAGTCTTCCGAAGGGTCGAAGTGCCGCGCCACCGCCTCGAACACGGCGCCCCGGTCTCGAGGGTTCACCTCGGCGTCCACCAGCACGATCATCTTGGTGAGCGAGAGCTGGCCCGTACCCATCAAACCCAGCGCCGTCTTCCTGGCTTCCTTCGCGAAGCGATTCTCCACCGAGACCGCGAGCAGGTTGTGAAAGCCGGCCTCGAAGTAGGCCCACAGGTCGACGATCTCCGGATGGATCACCTTGAGCACGCCGGTGAAGAACTCCTGCACCGCTTCCCCCATGAACTTGTCTTCCTGCGGCGGCTTCCCCACGACGCTCGCCTGATAGATCGGGCGTTCGCGACGGGACACCGCCTTGAGGTGGAAGACCGGGAAAGGGGCGGCGTGCGAGTAGTGCCCGAAGTGATCGCCGAAGGGCCCCTCCATCCTGCGTTCGGCCGGCGGCACGACGCCTTCCAGCACGAACTCCGCGTCGGCCAGGACCGGTATGCCGATTCGACGGCCGCGCGTCAGCCGTGTGGACGCGCCGCGCAGGAACCCCGCGAAGGCCAGCTCATCGATGCCTTCCGGCAATGGCGATATGGCCGAGAGCAGCGTTGCCGGATCCGCGCCGACGGCGACGGAGACCTCGAGCGGCAGCCCGCGCTTCTCCGCCTCGTGGTAGTGGAAGCCTCCGCCCTTGCCGATCTGCCAATGCATGCCGGTGGTCGTGCTGTCGTAGACGTGCATGCGATAGATGCCGAGATTCCGGACGTGTGTGACCGGATGCTGGGTGGAGACCAGGCCGAAGGTGACGAACCGCCCTCCGTCCTTGGGCCACAGCTGGAGATTGGGCAGGAGGCCGAGGTCCGCCGGCAGCTCCTGGCGCGATCCCTCCACCGAGCGGGGTCGCATCGCCAGCACTCGTCCCGCGGAGCCGCGCAGATTCCACAGATCCGAGAGCCGCCGCGGAGGAACCGCGTGCAGGATCTCCTCCAGCTCGCCGCCGACCGCACGCGGCGTGCGGCCGAGCGCCCATTCGATGCGCCGCTCCGCGGCCAGCACGTTGACGGCGAGGGGGAAGCGCGCGCCGCGCACCCTCTCGAACAGGAGCGCGGGACCTTCGGTGCGCGCCTCTCGGCAGGCGATCTCGGTGACTTCGTACGCCCAGTCGACCTCGCGCGTGACCCTCTTCAGATCACCGCGAGACTCGAGGTGGGATAGGAACTCCGACAGCGTGCGGAATCCGGCCATGGCGGCCGCAGGCTAAAGAAGGGGAAGCAGAAAAGCGAACCGCCCGCCGATCGAGACCGGCGGGCGGCGAGCGCATCACGCGCCGGATCCGGCTCGGGTGATCTGATTGGTGGCCAGATTCCAGTAGTAGTAGTAGCGGCCGTCGACGTTGATCACGGCGGAGCCCGTCGCATTGAAGGTCACGACGATGGTGGCCTGGAAGTGGGCTTCCACATCCAGACGGTTGTTGCTGCGCAGACGGTCGGCCGACACCACGATCGTCACCCGGCCGCCGATCGGCGCGGGATACCCGATCTGGATCAGGCTCTTGAGGAAACGGACGTTGTCGATGGTCGTGCCGCTGGTCCAGTGGAAGTAGCGCGTGCGCGTGCCGTCGTAGGAGCGGAAACGATTCTCGAGCGTGTCCGCGCAGCCGCCGTCGAACTTCAGCGTGTCTTGCCCAGCCTGGATGCCGTGCACGTCGATGCTGGAGGAATGAGCGACGGTCGCGGTGTCACGCGGCCCCTCATAGGTTCCGTAGGCGCGCGAGGTCCAGCGCAGCCAGGTCGCGGTGGGGCCATAGTCCACGAGCGGATCGTCGTTCTCGTCATAGAAGGTGCGGCTCGCTTCGAACGTGACGCCACCCTGTACGAAGCTCGTATCCCATAGCGCGCGAGCAGGACGGGCGATGCCTCCCGGCGTCGGCGTGACACGCGCGGCCGAGCTCGGGGTGCTCCCGACGGCCACCTGCATTTCGGCGCCCACCACGCCCATGCTGGTCACCGTCTGAATGGCGAAGTCGTCCGCCGTGCCTTGATTCAGGGAGCTGTTGTTGGGGTTGGTCGAGTTGTCGCCCCCACAGCCGTGGACCGAAAGGGCGAAGATCAGGAGCACGGCCATCCGTGCGATCAGGGACGATCTCATGCGGGGACCCTCCAATCGTGCGCTTGGGGACACGCGTGAAGGGCAACCGGCGTGCCACGGGAGCATCTCCAAATTCCACCGGACACGCCCAGGCTTCCGGCCACCAACGCCAGGAAAACGCCCGGCATGGTCCCGCGGCGAATGCGTTTTTACCGGGCGCTCACTCCAGATCGTCCTCACGCCAGCCCTGGCCCGCGTCCTCGCCGAGGAGTCCCAGCACCTTGTCGGAGAAGCCAGAGACCAGATCCTCGAGCGAGGCGGGCTTTCGATACCAGGGCGGCGCGATCGGCATGATCACCACGCCTTCCCGCGAGAGCTCGAGCGCGTTGCGCAACGCCAGCGTCGACAGCGGCGTCTCGCGGACGCACAGGACGATCCGCATGCGCTCCTTCATCGCCACCTGCGCGGCACGGGTGATGAGCGTGTCGGCAATTCCCGCCGCGATCTTGGCCATGGTCGACACGCTGCACGGGATCACCACCAGTGCGTCGTAGCGGTTGGATCCGGAGGAGAAGGGAGCCGCCAGGTCGGAGTCGGCGAACATCTTCTTCACGTGCGGCTCGAGGTCCGAAGGCTTGAGCCCGGTCTCGTCGTGGAGCACCTTGCGCGCCCAGTCGGAGAGCACCAGATACTTCTCGCCCGGGCAGCGCTTCACGAAGTCCACTCCGTACGCACTGCCCGAAGCGCCGGTCATCGCGATCAGATAACGCGCCATCAGAAGCCGCCGCAGCGGGCTCGCGCCGCGAGCACCATGGCCAGCACGGCGACGCCGACCCACACGTTCACCTTGAAGAAGGCGAGATTCACGTTCTCGGCCCAGCGCTGCTCGAGGAAGAGCAGCACGCCCGCAAGAACCAGCGCGCCCCAGGCGGCCCACGGCGTGCCGGGACAGACGTGGATGGCTTGCAGCGCGCCGAGCGCGGCGGCGAGCGCGATGAAGGCGAGCGCGTGGAGCACTGCAGAGATCCGCAGCGCTCGCACGCGGCCGAGCCATTCGACCATCGAACGCACCCGATGAGCGCGGTCGAAGCTTTCGTCCAGCGTGGCGTAGATGATGTCGAAACCCGAGACCCAGAAGAGCGCGAAGAGCGCGAGCCAGAGCGCCGGCTGTGGCGAGGCGAGCTCGGGATGCGCCGCGGCGAATCCCGCGAGCGGCGCCAACGCCAGCGCGGCGCCGACACCGAAGTGGCAGAGCGGCGTGAAGCGCTTGAGGAAGGGATAGATCGTGAATGCCGCGAGCGGCACCCACGACACTCTCACGTACCAAGGTCCGAGCACGGCGCATGCGACCAGATAGACCGCCACGCTCCCGCCGAGCAGCGCCCACGCCTCGATCATCGTCATGCGCCCGGCAGGCAGCTCGCGCGAGGCGGTGCGCGGATTGATGGCATCGAGGCGCTTGTCCACCAGGCGGTTGATCGCCATCGCGGCGGTCCGCGCGCCCACGGCCGCGACGCCGATCCATATCCACCTCCGCCACGCCATCGCCGGTCCGGGCGCGCTGAAGATCCCGGCCAGGATGAGCGGCAGCGAGAACAGGGTGTGCTCGAAGCGCACGAACGAGGCGTACGTGCGCAGTCGCTCGAGGGGAGCGTCGGTAGCGGCGGAGGCGGTGGCCATGGGCGGAGGCGCTCAGCGACGTTGCTGGCTGAAGCGGCGGGCTAGCGTAGCCCACCCGTGCGGCACCACCAAGACGTTCGCGACGAACTTGACCCGATCAGAGCGCCCCTCCATCATGCCCGATCTCGCAAGCCGTCCAGACTGGCGAAACCCACTTCCAGAGACCTGCTCCTGCTCACCGAGCTCCTCTTCCTCGCCGCCGCCAGCGCTGCCCCTCTCGGTGGAACCGCGGACACCGCGGTCGTGCAGATGCCGGAAGTCGTCGTGACCGGCACCCGCGTCCCCGAATCGGCCCTGCTGGCGCCCTCGGCCATCACGGTGGTGGGCAAGGAGCAGTTCGAGGCCACCCGGCAGCTCGGCGTTCGTGACGCCTTGTCGATGATCCCCGGAGTGTTCTCGCAGAGCCGCGCCGGCGCTCCGGACGTCCGCATCACCATCCGTGGCTTCGGCGCCCGCGGCAACGGCGAGCGCTCGAACGTGGGCAACATGCGCGGCATCCGTTTCATGAGCGACGACATCCCGATCACCGAGCCCGATGGGCGAACGTCGCTCGACCTGGTCGACCTGGCCGTCGTCGATCGCATCGAGGTCGCGCGCAGCAACTCCTCCACGCTCTACGGCAACGCCTCGGGTGGCGTGGTGCACTTGCGCACCGACTTTGGATTCCAGTCGCCCTACGCCGAGTTCCGCCAGCGCGCCGGGAGCTTCGGCTACCACCGCGAGCAGGTCGCCACGGGGTTCACCATCGGCTCGAGCCGAGGCGTGGTCACATTGCTCAATTCGACCTTCGATGGCTGGCGCGAGCACAGCAGCAGCACCGCGCTGCTCGGCCAGGCGCGCATGCAGTTTCCTCTCGATACCGCCACCCGGCTGGGCGTGAGCCTCGATGGCACGCATACCTTGAATCGTTTCCCCGGCGCTCTCACGAGCGCGGACCTCGAGGCCGATCCGCAGCAAGCCGATTCGGATTACGTCGCGCGTGACGAACGCCGCGATCACACGGTCGGTCGTGTGGCGCTCTCGCTGGATCGCTCGATGGGTGAGTCGCAGGATGTGCGGCTCTCCGCCTGGGTCGAGCCCAAGCTGCTTCACCGCTCGGAGCGAAACCGCTTCCGCGACTTCACGCGGTACCACGTCGGAGGCACCGCGACCTACAACGCCCGCTGGCAGATGGGAAGCACGAAGGCCAACACGCTGGTCGGCGCCGACGAGGCCTACCAGGACGGCTCGATCCTCTTCTACGACGTCGTGAACGGCAGCCGCGGAGATCAGCTGATCCAGAACAAGCGGGAAGCCGCGAACAGCGCCGGGATCTTCGCCCAGCAGGGCTTCGACATCGGGCGTTGGTCCTTGCGCGTCAGTGGACGCTACGACGCCGTTCGCTTTGTGAGTGATGACTTCATCGACCCATCGTTCAATGCGAGCAAGACGTTCGAGCACGTCACACCCAAAGGATCGGTGTCCTACGGGTTCGATCGCCACACGCTGTACGCCGCGCTGGGCGGCGGGGTCGAGGCTCCTGCCTTCAACGAAATCGATCCGCCGCCGCCTTATGACACCCTCACCGGCCTGAATCCGTTCCTCGAGCCCATGACCTCCACGACCTTCGAGGCGGGCGCCAAGGGCAAGCTGGTCTCTTCCTCGCGGTGGGGATCGCTCGACTACGACGTCGCGCTCTACTGGATCGACGTGAAGAACGAGATCGTTCCCTTCGACGGAGGGGCGTACTTCCTGTCCGCCGGAAAATCCCATCGTGAAGGACTGGAGACGGGCCTCGACTGGCGCCCCGTCCAACGACTGAGCTGGCGAGCCGCGGCGGCTTTCACGCGCAATGAGTACGACGAATACACCAACGACTTTGGCGACTTCTCGGGCAACAAGGTTCCCGGGCTGCCCGACGTCAATGTTTCGACTGCGCTGCGCTATGCGTTGGGTGGCGGCCTCTGGGCCGAAGCCCAGGTGGAGCACGTGGGCGCCTACTTCGCGGACGACGCCAACACGGCGGAGGCCGACGCCTACACGGTCTTTGGCGGTTCCGTCGGCATGGAGCGAACGCTGGGAACCATTCCGGTTCGTCTCTTCGTGTCCGGACAGAATCTCACCGACGAGGACTACGTCGCTTCGGTGTTCATCAACGGTGTCAACGACGAGTACTACGAGCCGGGGCTTCCCGCTTCGTGGTCCGCCGGTCTCACGCTGCGCTGGCCCTGAGGACTCGACCGACAAGGCAGCGGGGTGGATCCCTTTGGCCAACCGGCCCCCGATAGCGATCAGCCTCCAGAACCCGACCGCCGCTCCTTGTCTTGTCGTGCTGCAAGGTCTTGCGACCTCGGTCGCGAGTCATCGCAACCCGCGGACCAGCGACGAGACCGGCGCACGAAAGAGACAAGACACGTGCAATCAACGAGTCGCGAGAATGGTTCTGGCCGAGGTCGGGTGGCGGACGGCCGCGGGGTGTCAACGTCGTGGTCCCTGCCGTCTACTTCGCGTCGTCGACCGCACTGCTCTCGGTCGCGGAAAATTGTCTTGACCGGCTGCACGAGTGTGCACTACATTCACGACGTGCCAGGTCCCGCGAGGGCCTTCAATCCAAGGAGCACTCGATGCTGAACGAGCGCGCGCGAGCGATTCTCAACTACATCCGCACATTCCAGCGCGACAAGGGATATCCACCCACGATCCGCGAGATCGGCGAAGCATTCGAGATCGCGTCGACCAACGGCGTTCGCTACCACCTCAACATCCTCGAGAAGGAGGGGTACCTCAGCCGGAAGAGCAAGATCTCGCGTGGGACCACTTCCGTCGTCGATGGAATCCCCGTGCTCGGACGCGTTGCCGCCGGCCAGCCGATCCTCGCCGAAGAGAGCTACGAGGGAACGCTCGAACCCGGCACGCTGTTCGGCAACACCAACGGCTTGTTCGCGCTGCGAGTGCGCGGCGACAGCATGAACGGCGCGGGCATCATGCCCAACGATTACGTCATCGTTCGGCATCAGGAGAACGCCAACCCCGGCGACATGGTGGTCGCACTGATCGGCGATGAGGCCACGGTGAAGTACTACAGACCTCAGGGCGACAAGATCGAGCTGGTCGCCGCCAATCCCGCGTACGAGCCCATCGAAGTGACGCAAGGGGCTGATTTCAAATTGCTTGGCGTGGTCCGAGGAGTGATTCGCACCGTCGGGAGTTGATGGACATCGAAAGCAGTGACCGGCGGGAGCTTCGAACTCCCGCCTTTTCGAGAAGCAGGTTTGCACATCCGTTCATTCGTCCCCGGAGGAGGTGGGTGGTCGTGAACTCGAAAGTGGCTCCCCCGATCAACGAGGCCCTGCACGAACGTTGGGAGCCCGTCTATCGCAGTCGTCTTCACTATCTCGTCACCTGGAGCACTCGTGGTCGCCGGCCCATCCTCAAGGAGCGGCACGCCCGAAAGGTGCACGAGCTGGTCGCCAAGGTCTGCGATGACCGCGGATTCGAGCTGCTCGACGTTGCCGTAGGACAGGACCACGTGCACGCGCTGTTCGGTCTCAAACCATCCCAGAGCGTCGCGACCGCGGTGCGAGAGATCAAGAGCCGCACCGGCCTGGCACTCATGTCGGATCATCCGGAGCTTCGTGTCTGGCTCGGCGGCAATTTGCTGTGGGACGAGCGTTACGCGGTCGAGACGGTGAGCCCGATTCGTCTCGAGCACGTGCAACGGAAGCTCCGGCACCTGCACGGACCGCCGGAGACACTCGCCGAAGCGGGCTGAGAAGCGCAGGGGATCCAGGTAGAGCACCGTCGCAACCAGGCCATGGTGTTCTCAAACCCTTTCGGCGGCCAGCACCGCTGGCTCCGGCGCCCGGATCGTCGACAACAACGTCGCGATCAGGACCAGTGCGGCGCCGGCGAGCTGCATGGGTCGCAGGATCTCGCCCAGGAAGATGGCCGCGGTCAGGACGGCGACCACCGGCTCGATCGTGGCGATCACTCCTGCTTCCTCGGCCCGAAGCCGGCGCAAGCCCCCGTAGAAGAGCGCGAACGGGAGCAGTGTCGATCCGACTCCGATGGCCAGGAACATCAGCCACACACTCGTGCCATAGCCCGCGGCCGCGATCTTCCACGGAGGAGTCACGAACGCCCATAGCACGCCGGCGATCGCGAACGTGTAGAGGAGCACGGCGGATGGATCGTGGCGAGCGAGTCCGCGCTTCGAGAACAGGATGTAGAACGTGAAAGCAAAGGCCGAGGCGAAACCGATGGCCCAGTCGAAGACGCTGGCTCCGAGCGCTGATGGATCCACACCGCCCACCAGCAGCGCCGTGCCGGCGAACGCCGCCGCGACGGCGGCCAGCGTCCGGGGGCTCGGCCGGCGCCCGCGCAGCATCTCGTACACGACGATCAGCGCGGGAGCGAGATACTGGAGAAGGATGGACACGCCGACTCCCAGGCGCGAAATGCTGTAGTAGTAAGTCCCCTGCACTGCTGCGACTCCGAAGATTCCGAGGATGAGCAGATAGCCCAGCTCGCTTCGCTCCACGCGCAGGGCTGCTCGGTTTCGCCACAACATCCAGGGAAGCAACAGCGAGCACGCGATGACCAGTCGCAGCTCCACCACCGTGAGCGCTGGGATCTTGTGATCCCGAAACATGAACCTCGCCAAAGTCGCGGAAGTGCCCCACAGCACGGCGGCGCCGAGCACCATCCATCGGCCGGTCGCGAAGGAGGACCGGAGGGAAGGCACGGGCTGAGTGGCCATGTCAGAGGAGCTGGCGGCGACGCAACCGGTGATTCTTCTCGACCCCACCGTGACGCACCGTCAGCTCGATCTCCGTTCCGGCCGGGCCTTCGAAGAGGTTGCCGACTTCCACCCAGTTCATTGAAGTGAGCGTCTTGCCGTCGACCGCGGTGATTTCGTCGCCTGGTTTGATCCCGGCCTGCGCGGCCGGAGAACCTTCGACGACCGCGGCGACGCGCACCATGCCACGGTCGCGCTCGAGCTGCAGGCCGACGTGTGAATGCTCGTATGGCCGTGGGTCGCGGAAATCAGGATCCGGATCGAGCCACAGAACCCGGTGAGGGTAGTCGACCGCCACCCGGAAACGCTGGAGGAACGAGTATCCAAGGAGCCCATGGATCGGTTCTCCGGCGAGCTTGGCCAGCTCGGCGGCAATCGGGTTCCTCAACAGAGCGACCTCCGTCTGCGACGTGGATGCCGTTCCCGATGTGCCCTGGACTTCGATCCGCTTGACGCGGCTCAGTCGGGCGGTGCTGGTGGCGAGCAGCGTCGGGGCCGCGAGCCCCTTCAGGGCCGGGCTCCACTTGGCGACGTTGATCTTCGGGTCCATCAGATCCTCGAAGAGCGTCGATTTGGACGCCCCGGTGTCGAGTACCAGGTTGAGCCAAGGTGTCGTCTGGCCCCCCTGATGAGGTGTCACGCGGCTACGAAGCATGATCTTGCCGTCCGTCGTCATCCGGAACCGACAGGGCACCGCAGCGGTCGAAAGAGCCGCCTCGAGAATGCGGCGCGATGCGGCAACAGCCAGTGCATCGCTTTGCTCTACATCAACACCCGCAGGAATGAGCACGACACGCCGAGCTGCGTAGTCGATCCAGAGAATGCGATCACGGATCACCGCATATCCGATCAGGCCCAGCACGATATGATCGGTCACCCGATTGAGTAGCCCCGCGTCGAAGACAGCGACCGGCGATAGCTGATCCGCCTGCAGCTTTCCGATCTCCAGTCGCGGGAGAGCGCGGGTCGCAAAGTCGACCGCTCGCGCGGGGACACTGTCGAGCACGCCGAGCCGCACCGCCACTCGAGCATCGAGCGCGATGAAGCCCGCCCCAGTGTCGAGCGCCAGCCAGCCGGTGGTGTCGGCGCCGCTCTCAGGAACGGGACGCGACTCGCTGCGCTCGGGTCCGATCGGACGTCCCGTGAGACGGGCGCGGATCAGGATGATGCCTTCGACGTTCTCGAAAGCGAGGGTGTCGGTGCCCTCGGGCCAGGATACTGGGGTCGTACCGGGAGGGGCGGAGCCCGAGGGCATTGCGACCGCGAGGAGAACGGCAGCAACCGCCAAGGGGAGCGCCACGCGAGTCGAGACTGCTCGCAGAGTCCCCCGCGCGTGTGCCTCGGTGTTATTCGCGGGCGAACTCCCGGACCCTGGAAACCTCGGTGTTGACCGATACGGCATCCGGACCATTTTCTAGCATTGTGCAGCGGCCGTTGAAGAAGACTCCTGGCTCCATGACCACGCTGGCGGCGGCGACGTCACCCTCGACGTGAGCACCGGCACGAAGCTCGACGATTCCGAGCGCGCGGATGCTGCCGTATACCTTGCCGTGGACATCCGCTGACTTCACCTCGATGTCCGAGCGCATCACTCCGTGCTCACCGATCTCGAGGCGCTCGCAGTTCAAGACATCCCCATCAAACTCGCCGTCGATCCTCAGCGTTCCGGACACCATGAGCGTTCCGCGAAAGCTCGATCCCACTCCGATCACGGTATTGGGCGGCGCAGGGGCGGATTCACTTGGGCGAGACCTGAACTTCATCATGGGCTTCCTCCCAATCGGGCCTGTTAGAGGACGGCCCACGCCTCGAGTAGCCGCTCCAGATCCTCACGACCGTAATACTCGAACTCCACTTTCCCGCCCTTGCGTCCGGCGCGAATCGTGACCTTGGTGGAGAAGCGCTGCTGAAGCTTGTTCTCCAGCTCCGCAAGATCGGCGGCGCGAGCGCGCGGGCGGCTGTGCTTGCGCCGCAACTTGCGGTTGATGAGCGCTTCCGTGCGACGCACCGAGAAGCCCTTCGAGTGAATATAGCGCGCGGTCGCGAGCTGCTCACCGGATGAGTCCAGGCTGAGAAGCGCGCGGGCATGACCTGCGCTCAATGTTCCACGTGAAACCATCTCCTGGATCTCGGCCGGAAGAGCAAGGAGCCGCAGCGCGTTGGTCACGACTGAGCGATGCTTTCCGACCCGTTGGGAGATCTGCTCGTGTGTCATGGTCAGCCGGGTCGCGAGCGAGTGGTACCCCTTCGCTTCGTCGATGGGGTTGAGATCTTCTCGCTGGACGTTCTCGACCAGAGCCAGCTCGAGCATCTCTCGGTCGTCGACCTCCTTCACCAGGGCGGGGATCTGATCCACGCCCGCCAATTGCGCGGCGCGCAGCCTTCGCTCTCCGGCCACGAGCTGGAAACCATCGTTATCCGCCCGGCGTCGAACCAGGATCGGTTGCAGCACTCCGGTCGCGAGAATCGAATCCGCCAGCTCACGCAGTGCGCCTTCATCGAAACGCGTGCGGGGCTGGAACGGATTGGGCTCCACCTGGTCGATCGGGATCTCTCTGACGCCAACACGCGGCGCTTCCATCGTGCTTGCGCCACTCGAAGGAATGAGCGCTTCCAATCCCTTTCCGAGCGCTTTTCTATGCATGCTCAATCACCTCCCGCGCCAATTCTCGATAGCTTTCGGCGCCTGAACTGTGTGGGTCGTAGAGAACGATCGGCTTCCCAAACGAAGGCGCCTCGCTCAACCGGACGTTCCGGGGGATCATCGTCTTGTAGACCCTCTCCGCGAAAAACTTGCGTGCCTCGTCGGCGACCTGCGACGAGAGGTTGAGACGTGCGTCGTACATCGTGAGCAGAACGCCCTCGATCCTGAGGCCAGGATTCAGGTGGTCCTGGACCAGACGGATGGCGGAGAGGAGCGACGTCAGCCCCTCGAGCGCGAGGTATTCGCACTGAAGTGGGATCAACACGGAATCCGCCGCAGTGAGCGCATTGACGGTGAGGATTCCAAGCGAAGGCTGACAATCGAGGATGATGTAATCGTACTTCTCGCGCAGTGGGGCGAGAGCCGTCTTGAGGCGGCTTTCCCTCGCCATCATTCCGACGAGCTCGATCTCGGCGCCCGACAGGCGCTGGGCGGAGGGCAGAAGATCCAGGCTCGATAACGCGGTCGGCACCACGCAGTCGGTCGCCTCCGCCGTGCCGATCATCAGCTCGTAGATCGACCGTCCCTGGGAGTTGCCGTTGATCCCAAGCCCGCTGGTTCCGTTGGCCTGCGGGTCCAGATCGATCAGGAGAACGTGCCGGCTTTCCTGCGCCAGGCACGCGCTGAGATTGATCGCCGTCGTCGTCTTGCCTACGCCACCCTTCTGGCTGGCGATCGCGATAACTCGAGCCATTCCCTTGCTCGGGGGGGCGGACTTCCTGCCCACCATGATGGAGAGGACTGAGGCTGCGGCTTGGGTCGCAACCTAGCAGGATGACTCGCGGCTTACAACCCCAAGAGTTTCACGTGGAACAGCGTCGGGCGAACTCATTTTATTCTTTGTTACGAAGAAACTTGAGGACCTCGACATTGGGGTCGGCAAGCGCTCGATTCTCGACAAACGTCCAATGCTGCTCCCAAGATCGGTCCTTTTCGATCTCGGACCGCCAACGGCTGCCCTTCCACAGGAACGCGGATCCACCCCCGATGAGCAGACTGGAAGCGTGATCAAGGGTTTCGGTCAAATTGCCAGCTGCTCTGGCGGTGAATCCGTCGAATCGTCCACCCTCCCGGGCAATCGATTCCAGGCGGGCGTTCAAGACCGCCATTTCCATCCCTATCGTCATGGACTCGAGCGTCTTCCGAAGAAACAGGGTCTTGATCCTCCGACTTTCCACCAGCGTCCACCGCGCTCCGACTCCGACGATGGCCAAAGGAATCGCTGGAAACCCCGCTCCAGAGCCAAAATCAACCCAGTCCCTCGATCCGCTCTCGTGGAGCCAATCCACGTGCTCGATGGATTCGACCAGATGTCGCTCCACGATCCTGCCTTCGTCGTTCTTCGACATCAGGTTGGAAACGCTACGGTTCCAGGCGATGACGCGCGCGCAGAACTCGCGCAGCGACGGAAGGCATCGCCCGGCGTCGAGTTCCTTTCGGGTCAGCAGGTCCCGCACGCGGTTCCAGTCCTGACGGTCGAGCAGTCGCTGGATGGCGGCCGGCGACGCGTCACGCGGACGCTTGCGCGGGAACGACGGGCGGCGCGCCGTGGGCGCCGAGGGACGGGCGCCGGGCGCTCCGCTTCGTGATCGCTTCGCGCCGGAAGCCTTCCCGGAGCGAGGACCAAAGCGTTTCTTTCGCGGAGCGCGCACCGCGGCACTCTAGCAGGAAGCTTCAAGCGTGCCCGGAGCGACAGGGTCTGCGGTGAAGGACCGTCCGCAGGCGGCCCTTCGAACACGATTGCAGCGAGGGCCGCGACGAGCGCGATCGACTAGGGCACAGTAGCCATCGCTCGACGCACCAGCACCATCAGCACCGCGACATCGGCCGGGGAGACGCCGGCGATCCGCCCGGCCTGCCCGATCGTCGCGGGGCGCCAGCGACGCAGCTTCTCGATGGCCTCGTGCGAGATCCCCGCGAGCGTGCCGTCCCAGAGCCGCTCGGGGATCTGCTTCTGCTCGAGCAACGCCGTGCGCTCGGCAAGCCGCGCCTGGCGCTCGATGTAACCGCGATAGCGCGCGCGGGTCTCGAGACATTCGCTCCATTCGCTCGGCATGTCGACCGACACGCTCACCGCACGCCTGCGACGCTCGGCGGCCTCGATCGCCGCGTACTTCGCGCGCACCTGGTCCACCTGCTCGCGATCGAGCAGCCCCAGCTCGAAGCCCAGTTCGGCCAGACGCTCGTCGGCGTTGTCGGTGCGCAGCAGCAACCGATGCTCCGCCGCGGACGTGAACATCCGGTAGGGCTCGCGGTGCTCGCGCGTCACCAGGTCGTCGATCAGGACTCCCATGTACGCCTGGTCGCGGCGCAGGACGACGGGATCCTCGTGGCGCACCTGCCGCGCGGCGTTGATGCCCGCGACCCAGCCTTGCGCGGCGGCCTCTTCGTATCCCGACGTGCCGCAGATCTGTCCGGCGAGGAAGAGCCCGGGTGTCGATTTCACCTCGAGCGTCGGGCGGAGCTGATGCGGCAGCACGAAGTCGTACTCCACCGCGTAACCCGGCCGGATCATCTCCGCGGACTCGAGCCCGAGCATGGTGCGCACGAACTCGAGCTGCACCTCGGCCGGCATGCTCGACGAAACACCGTTGACGTAGATCTCGGGAACCTCGCGACCTTCCGGCTCCAGGAAGACGTGATGCGAGAGCCGCTCGGGAAACTTCACCACCTTGTCCTCGAGCGACGGGCAGTAGCGCGGACCCTGGCCTTTGATCTCACCGGAATAGAGCGGGGAGCGGTGAAGGTTGCGCCGGATGACCTCGTGCGTGCGCTCGTTGGTGCGCGTGAGATGACAATTCACCTGCTCGACGTCCAGAGCGCAGGTCCAGTGAGAGAAGGGAACCGGTGGATCGTCACCCGCCTGAGGCTCCAGCGCGCTCCAGTCGATCGAGTCGCGATGAAGGCGTGGCGGCGTCCCGGTCTTCAGCCGGCCGCGCTCCAGACCGAGCTCGGCGAGGCACTCGCTCAGGGCCCGCGCCGCATGCTCGCCGATGCGACCGCCTTCGATCTTCTGTTCTCCGATGTGAATGAGTCCGTTGAGAAACGTGCCGGGAGTGATCACGGCCGACGCGCAGCCGAGCGTGCGCCCGTCGTCGAGCTCGATCGCCGCCACGCGACCACGCTCGAGGCGCACGTGGTTCGCCACGCCCGCCACGCGATCGATCCCGGCCACGCGCATCAGCAGGTCCGCCATCTCGTCGCTGTAGGCGGCCTTGTCGCACTGGGCCCGGGGCGAGCGCACGGCCGGTCCCCGCCCGCGGTTCAGGATCTTGAACTGGATTCCAGCCCGGTCCGTCACCCGGCCCATCACGCCGCCGAGCGCGTCCAGCTCGCGCACCATGTGGCCTTTCGCGATTCCGCCCACGGCCGGGTTGCACGACATCTTCGCCGTGTCCTCGAGCTTCACGGTGACCAGCGCGGTCGAGAGCCCCAGCCGCGCGCACACGACCGCGGCCTCGCAGCCGGCGTGTCCCGCGCCGACCACCACGACGTCGTAATCGCGCGTCACGTCACTTTCCCACGCAGAAGCGGCTGAAGATCCGATCCAGCAGGTCTTCGCCGACGCCCTTGCCCGTGACTTCGCCGATCGCGGCCAGCGCTTCGTGGAGCTCGAGCGCGACGATCTCTCCCGGCTCTTCCGCGGCCGCGGCGGTCGCCGCGCGGCGCAACGACGCCTGAGCGCGCTCCAGCGCTTCGGCATGCCGTGGGTGCGTGACCGGAGCGTCGACCTCCGAAGCAGGAGCCCCGAGGCGTGAGGCCAGCGCGGAGCGAAGCTGCTCGAGTCCATCGCCTCGCGTCGCGGAGACCGGGACGATCGGCGACTCGTCCATGAGCAGCGCGGACATCTCGGCCACCGCCACTCGCGTCTCCTGGTCCGACTTGTTGAGCGCCGTGATCACCTTGCGGCCGCGGAGTCGCTCGGCCATCTGCCGGTCGGCCGCCTCGAGCGTCCGCGAGCCATCCACCACCCACATCACCACCTGGCCTTCGTCGAGCGCGCGCTCGGCGAGGCCCACGCCGATCGCCTCCACCGGGTCGCTGGTCTCGCGAAGGCCGGCGGTGTCGGACAGCGTCACGCGGACGCCCGCGAGCTCGATGGCCTCGCTGACCCGGTCGCGCGTGGTGCCGGGGACGGACGTGACGATCGCGCGTTCCTCGCCGAGCAGCGCGTTGAAGAGCGAGGACTTGCCGACGTTCGGCCGGCCCACCAGCGGCACCCGGGCGCCTTCGCGGATCGCCCGTCCATAAGGCGCGCTCGAGAGCAACGCGGTCAGATCGCGATCGACCTCCGCGATGGCAAGGACGACGTGGCCCGGGACCTCGATTCCGCCCACGTCTTCTGCGAAATCCACGCGCGCTTCCACTTCAGCCACCGCGTCGGCGAGTCGCTCGGCCAGCCGTTCGAGACGCTCGCGCAGATCGCCCGCGAGCTGCATCAACGCCAGATCGTGCGCGCGCTCGCTGGCGGCGTGAATGAGATCAGCGACCGCCTCGGCCTGCGTGAGGTCGATGCGGCCGTGAAGGAACGCGCGCAGCGTGAACTCGCCGGGCGCCGCCAGCCGCGCGCCCGCGGCGATCAGCGCGCCGAGGATGCGCCGCGCCGACCGGTCACCGCCATGGCACGAGAGCTCCACCACGTCCTCGCGCGTGTACGAGCGCGGCGCGCGGAACAATGAGGCCACGACTTCATCCAGCCTTCGGGGCTTCGCGGGCGGTGGATCGTGCTCCGGCCATACCGCCCAGCCATGATGCAGCGTGTGCGTGGCCGCTCCCGACAGCCTGCCGCGCCCGCGGAAGACGCGGTCGGCGACCGCCACAGCGCCGCGCCCGCTCACGCGCACCACGGCCAGCCCCGAAGCACCCGCGGCGGTCGCGATCGCGGCGATCGTATCGTCGGTGGAAAGCATGAGCCTCAAACGAAGCGCCGGCCCCCGGAAGCGAGGCCGGCGCGTGCACCGCAACCCGCCGGGCCTATTCCTCCGGTTTCTGTCCTTCGCCGGGGCCCGCCGGTGAGATCGCGACTTTCTTGATGAGCCCGTCCCCGAGACCGAACGTCCTGACACGGGTGTCGTCACGCAGCGCCACGTGCACCACGCGCCGCTCCTGGGCATTGAGATACTCGGTGAGCTTCTCTGCGTCTTCCGCCACGGCCTCGTCGGCCAGCCGGCGCGCCATGTCGCGCAGCTCGTTCTCCCGCTGAGCCCAGAAGTCGTTGATCTCGAGCTGTAAGTGATAGCGAGAAGTTCCGCCGCGATTCAGCATCCGGTTGAGCAGGTGCTGGATCGACTGGCGAACTTCGCCCTTCTCGCCGGTGATGAGCTCGCTGTCCTGGCCGATCTCCGCCTTCACTTCGACTGAATCGCCTTCCGCCTGGGCGGTGACCTGGGCCTCGAACCCCATGGCGCGGAATAGATCCTCGGCCAGACGCTTGCCCGTGGCCGCCAGCTCCTCGGCCGGCAGCATGGAGCCGTTGCCGGTGTTCGCACGGTTGCCGTCGCCCTGGCTCACCTCGACTCCCTGCGCATGCGGAGCGCGCGGGGCGCCCTCACGCGGACGGTCGTCGCCATTCCGGCGAGGGCGGCGTCTGCGCCGGCGTCCACCAGGACCGCCGGCGTCGTCGCGCCGCATTTCGTCGGCCGCCGCCGGCTCTTCGCGACGTCCGCCGCCTTGCGCGACCCGCTCGACCTGTGGCTCGCGAGAGCGCTCGCCTCCGCTACGGCCGCCGCGCTCGGATCTTCCCCCGCGCTCGCTTCGGGCCCCGCTGCGGCCTTCGCGCTCACCACGAGGTCTGCGATCTCCGCGATCGCCGCCGCGCTCACCGCGCTCCGAGCGCTCGCCGCGATCTCCACGCTCGCCACGGTCGCGACCGCCCCGCTCCGAGCTTCGACCCCCGCGACCACGATCCCGGTCGCCGCCACCCCGCCGCTCCGGCCGCTCCACCAGCTCGCGGCGCGGGCGCGGCATCATGCGCACTCTGTAAGGGCGAGAGCCGATTCCGAGGAATCCGCTCGAGCCTTCCTCCATCACCTGAATCATCACCTCGGCACGCGAGAGTCCGAGGGCTTCGAGCCCTTTCCTCACCGCGTCATCGAGGGTCTTGCCTTCGAAGATGACCCCCTTCGATTCCATCGAAACCTCTTCCTCCAATCGTTGCGCACCCGGAAGCGACAATCGTAGGCGTGTCCGCGATGCGCGCTGGCGACCTGTGGTTCGGGCCCCATCCCGGCGGCTTCACGCCGGCCGCCGTGGCCCTGGCTTGGCGAACTAGCTTACTTCGAGCCGCCGCGAGCGGCCACCGGAGAGACCGCGGCTTCGGCCTTGTGACCTCCGTCCTCCCGCAGGGCGAGCCACTGCTGCAGGGCCGTGAGCAGGTTCATCACGGTCCAGTACAGCACCAGCCCCGAGGGCAGGTGGTAGAAGAACACCAGCATCAGCACGTTCATGAAGTACATCGATGCGGCCTGGCGTGGATCCGTGGGGGTCAGCTTCTGCTGGAGAAGACCCGAAAGCATCATCAGGATCGGCAGGACTCGGAAGCTCTCGACGTAGGGGATTCCCAGAGGGAAGAGGGAATCGGGCGCCGAGAGATCGTCGACCCAGGCGACGAACGGCGCCTGACGCAGCTCGATGGCGTTGAACAGCACGGAATAGAGCGCGATGAACAGCGGCATCTGCACCAGCATCGGAAGGCAGCCGCCGGCGGGATTGATCTTGTGCTCCTTGTAGAGCGCCATCATGGCGGCGTTCATCGCCTGCGCATCGTTCTTGTACTTCTGCCGGATGCGCTCGACCTCGGGCTGCACCTTCTGCATCTCGCGCATGCTCTTCATGCTCATCATCGACAGCGGATGGAGCAGCACGCGCACCAGCGTGGCGAGCACGATGATGGCCAGCCCGTAGTTGTGGATCACGCCGTAGAGCCAGAGCAGCATCTGCAGCAGCAGCTTGCTGAAGGGACGGATCCAGGACCATCCGAGATCCACGAGGTTCTCGAGCCCGTGGCCGAGCTTTCCCAGAGGGAAGTACTCGTTGGGGCCGAAATAGACCAGGAAACGGTCGGGTGAATCGGACTCTCCCGGCACGCTGACGATCAGCGTGTTGGTGACCAGCTCCTGCACGGGCTTGGCCTGCGGACCGAGCCGCGCCCGCTCTTCCGCGGTCAGGTTCCGTGACTCGAGACCCGCGGTGGTGCCGCGCGCGGTGCCGCGGGTGATGGCCACCACGCCGCCGAAATAACGCGTCTGGACGGCGGCCCAGGAGGCATTGCCTTCGAAGCTCTTCGGCCCTTTGCGAAGTCCGCCCGTGCCCTCGCGGTGAAGGTTGGAGCCTACCTGGCTCGTGGCGCGGAGCGAGCGCTCCTCTTCGGCCTGATTGTGCTCGTGCGCGAGAGGCCAGGAACGGGCGGTGAGCCTGTACTCCGTCAGGTTCGATCCGCGCATCGCGACCTCGAGGCCGATCGCGTAGGTGTTCGGCTCGAGGCGATAGGTCTGGCGGATCTCCGCGCCTGACGGATCACGTCCCGTGAAGGTGAGCACGCGGATCTGCCCCGCGGCGTCGAGGCTCTCCGAGACCTGGTACGTGATCTCCGGACCACGACCGGCCGCGCCGGTTTCGAGCCGAAGCGCGGGCTCGCCCCGCAGCTGGACGCGATCCTCGTCGGGAAGGACCTCCCCTTCCTTCAACCGCCGGTGCCGCGACTCTGCGGCCGCGCCGGCGGTCGCGTAGCGCTTGAGCTCCACGCCCAGGAGACGCGCGCCGCGGGTGGAGAACCACGCGCGGTAGAGATCGTTCTCCACCGTGACCACCTGCTCGGAACGCGCCGTGGCGGTGTCGGCCGGCGAGATCGCTGGAGCCGCTGCGGGAGCGGCGCTGGGCGCCGGCGTCGTGTCGGGAACGGCGACCAGGGTGGTGTCGGTCGATTGCCTGGGCGGCGGACCCAGGTACTGTCCGAGCCCGAAGAAGCGAAGGATGAAGGGGTAGCCCAGGAACAGCACCAGGCACAGGGCGACCAGAACGATGGTCCTACGGTCCAAGCGCGTTCCTCTCTATGGAACCGGGTCCACGCCGTGCCCGCCGAGCGGATGACAGCGCAGCAGGCGGCGGGCGGCGAGCCACGATCCGCGCGCCACTCCGTGGCGAACGATCGCCTCTTCGGCGTAATGGGAGCACGAGGGCCAATACCGGCAAACGGGGCCGAGCCACGCCGAGAGCGATCGGCGATAGAGACGGATGAGCCCGATCAGCAGCTGGCGGGTCACGAGGTGAGGCTCTCCGCGGTCATCGCCCCGGCCTCGACCAGCAGGCGCTCGATGTCCTCGACCAGGTCGGCGTGAGCCGCGCGCGGCAAGCTGCGGAAGGCGACGAACATCATGCGCACGCCGAATGGCGCCACGCGGGGCCAGCGCCGGCGCACGATCTCACGCATGCGCCGCCGCGCGCGGTTCCGTTCCACCGCGCCGCCCACGCCTTTCCGGCTGGCGACGAAGGCCACCTGGGTGGGTTCGCCGGGACGCGCTTCGAAGACCACGAGGCAGTGCCGGCCACGGGCCGGCCGGCCATGGGCCTTGAGCTGCGTGAACTCGGCCTTCGACCGCAGTCGGGACTCCGAAGGGATCCGTTCGGCGGACTTCGAGATCATGTGGAGACCGGACCGCGCGAAGTCGGCTCGGCCGGCGGATACAGCCCAGACCATATCGGGTCTTGATCGAGTGGGCTCTGCAGGCGGCCAGCCCTCCGAGACGGAGAAGACCGCTCCGGAACCTCAGGGGGTGGAAACCGTCAGTCGCTTCCGGCCCTGCTTGCGGCGCGCCGCGAGCACCTTGCGCCCGCCTTTGGTCTTCATGCGCGCGCGGAAGCCGTGCGTCTTCTTGCGATGGCGATTGCGCGGCCGGTACGTCCGTTTCATGGCGTTCTATGGCCTCTTCAGGAGCTGGGGGTGCCGGGCAGACGGCGCAGAGTACGGAACGGCACCCAGGCCGTCAAGCTCTGGATCGACAGTCGGTTCCGCTGGAAGCGCTCCGGCGGTTTTCCTCAACGTCGTAGAGCTCGCGGCCGATAACCCGGTGGAACTTCAGAGAATGCCCCGCCCGGGACGCGCGGGGAGAAGACCGCCGTTCCAGGCTCCGGCGGTCGTCATTGGCACGGAGCGGACATGTCGCCAGGGGCCCAACTCAAGTATCCGGAGCTGCGCTATCTCTCGCCGGAGGCGCAGGCCATGGCGCGCTGGTTCCAGCAGCTGGCCCGCGGGATGCGAGTCTGCCGGCTCTATCCGCGCGACAACCCGACCGTGGTTCAGATCCAGGACCAGCTGCTCACCCAGCTCAACAAGAACCTCGGGGACCACGGCGCGGCTCGACTGAGGATCACGCCCACCGAGATTTGGCTGGTCGACGAGCCCATCGTTCATCAGCCGCTCAATCCCGAGAACGTCGACCCGCTGTCCGCCAAGGCCGACCGGCTCTCGTTCATCTTCTATCGCGACGGTCTGCGCGGCCTGGTCTTCAAGCCCGACATTCCGGCCGCGGAGTTCGACGCCTTCTTCCATGCGATGGTCGCGGCCGATCGCGGCCCGATGCTCCACGACGATCTCGTGACGCTCCTGTGGCAGGCTCATGCCACTCGCATCGAGATCGATGCCGTGCCGATCTCGCAGACCATCTACCTCTCCACCAAACGCATTCACGCGGGAGGACGGAGGAGGCTTCACGGCCTCGCTTTCAGCCTCGATCCGACCGGGGAAGAGATCCACGCCGAGATCGGTCAGATCGCCGGCGCGGCCCAGGGGCTCCATCGCGACACCTTCGATGACTGGCCGCTCCCCAAGACCTACGTCGACGTGCCGGCGGCGTACGAGATCCTGACCAAAGGCATGCAGTTCGTGCGCTCCATCCTGCTCACCGAGTGGTCGGCCGAGCGGGGCGTGGAATGGACGACCGAGGTGCCGGGCCTGTTCCGGAGGGTCCTCGCGCTGGACCCGAGCGTGGACACCCGAGCCGCGCTATCCCAATCGGTGGTCACCTGGCTGGCGTCCGCGGTCCAGCGCTTCTCGTGGGACGAGGCGCGTGACGCGCTTTCGCTGCTGCGCGAGTTCGACCCCGATGGATCGCTGTCCACCGAAGATCTGGCCGACGCTTTCGCCGGACTCGATGGCGAAGCGATCGCCGAGCACCTCGACGAATCTCCGGCGGAGGATCTGGCCAAGTTCCTCGCGCTGGCCGTCGCGCAAGGGGCCACGGCGATCGATCTCGGCACCACCGTGATGGCGCGCGCGGCCAAGGCGCGCACGAGGGCGGCGGCGACCACGATGCTGTGCTACCTCTGCTCCGACAAGCCGGAGCTCCTCTCGCCCTACCTTGCGGACGAGCGCTGGTACGTGGTTCGCAACACGGTGTTCATCCTGGGACAGATCGGCGGCGAAGAAGTGCTGGAGCACTTGCGGTTCGCTTCCGGCCACCCCGACGCTCGCGTGCGCCGGCAAGTCGTGACCTCGCTCGCCAACGTGCCGCCGGAGGCGCGGCTGCCGATCCTGACGACGTATCTCAGCACGCCGGATCTGCGGCTGCTCTCGACCACGCTCAACGTGATGGCGCGGCACCGCGCTCCAGAGACGTTGCGCACGCTGGTGCGGCAGATCATGGCCCCGAACTTCGAATCCCGCGGCGACGCGCATCAGCGGCTGATCTTCAACGCCATCTCCGAGATGGGAGACGACAGCGCGGTCTCCGCGCTGGCGACGCTGGTCAACAAAGGAGGATGGTTCGCGCGCGTGACCCCGCAGCGCCAGGCCGCCGCGCAGGCGCTCTTCAAGATCGGCACCGAAAAAGCCCTGGCCGTGCTCGAAGAAGGCATTCGCTCGAGCCACGAGGCGATCCGCCAGGTCTGTCTCGAGGCCATGGCCAGCAAGAGTGCTCCATGAGCGAGCGCCCGTACGAGAACCCGGAACGGCCGGTCGGAGCTTCGGCACGAGACCTCGGCGTGCCGGTGTTGAGCCGCCTCTCCGCGCTGATCCGCATTGGCCGCTCCTATCAGACGGACAACCAGGTGTTCGAGGGCCAGCTCCAGGGCTTCATGAGCGCGCTCCAGCCGGTGCTCGACGCCGACGGCGAAGCGGTCCTGGTGGAGGTCGACGGCGACGTATTCCTCAATGGCACGCGCGTCCCGATCAAGGGCATGAACGTGCGCTTTCATCGGCACGTGATGGACGAGATGCGCGCCCGCCAGATCGCCGGCTTCCGCGCGGTGCAGGGCGTCACGAACGAGGACATGAAGAAGTTCTTCCGCTACTTCATGCAGCCCGACCTCTACACCGGCGCGGACCTGCTCAGCGCCTGCATCGCCGAAGGCCTCGACAAGGTGCTGCCCGCCGTTCATGCCTCGACGACGTCGCCGGACGAGATCTTCGACATCGGGGCGGCCCTCGAGCATCTCGACGACTCTGCGCCCGAGGTCGCGTCGCGTCCCAGGAACAGCGACGCCGACGCGGGATTCTCCAACGACTTTCCGGGAGCGGGCGTCGTGACCCAGGGTGGCTCGGGCGCCCCCGAAGGCGCGGTGCGGAAGAACTTCTCCGCCGCGATCGCCGGGGCGAAGTCGCTGCTCACCACGACCTCGCTGCAGCGCGGCATGGAGATGCGTCACGCCAAGCGCGTGGTGCAGCCGCTCGTCGACGGCGCCTTCGCGGACGAGCCCGTGGTGCTCGGCCTTTCGTCGCTGACGCACCGCGACGAGTTCACTTACGCCCACGCCGTGAATGTCACGCTGGTCGCGGTGACGATGGGCCACCTCCTCGAGATGGACCGCCGTGCGCTCGCGGACCTCGGGGTGGCCGCCCTGCTGCACGACGTCGGCAAGGACGCGGTCGGCCGTCAGATCAGCAACCCGCTCGAGGCCTTCACCGACGAAGAGAAGGCGCTCGCCGAGCGCCATCCCGTGGAAGGCGTCAAGGAAATGGCGCGCTCGACCACGCTCAACGCCACCTCACTGCGCTGCATGAAGGTCTCGCTCGAGCATCACGCGGGTCCGGACGGCGTGGGCTATCCGGCGCTGGGTCCCGAGTGGCACACCAGCATGCTGTCGCGCATCGTGGCGGTGGCGGATTGCTACGTGAGCCTGCAGATGCACCGCAGCGTGCGCGGCGCCTTCGTGACCCCGTTCGAAGCTCTGGGCATGATGCTCGGCCCGCTCAAGAGCCGCTTCCATCCCGCCATGCTCTGGGCGCTGGTCCAGACCGTCGGCTTCTATCCGCCCGGGCAAATGGTCGAGCTCGACGACGGCACGATCGCCATCGTGCTGGCGCCGAACGCGAAGGACCTGGCTCGTCCCAACGTGAGGCCGATCATCGCCCCCGGCGGCCGGCGACTCGCGCCCTCGGAGATGCTGGACCTCACTCCGATTCCCCAGGACCGGAAGGTCAGGCGCGCGCTGCGTGGAGCGGAGTACCCCGGCGAGGAACCGAGCGCGGCCGCCTGATCGCGACAGCACGATGGGTCGGTGCTGGAAGCGCGACTAGGCCGCGGCTTGATCGGGAAGCGCGCTCTCGTTGAAGAGCGGAAGGCGGATCCAGAACAGGCTTCCTCCGCCGTTCGGATGCTCGACGCCGACGCTTCCTCCGTGGAGCTCGACGATGCGGCGCACCAGATGGAGACCGATCCCCAGCCCGCTCTTCTGGTTCGCGCCCTTTTGCTCGCCCTGCCCGAAGAGCTCGAAGATCCTGGCGCGATCCTCGGGGCGCACGCCGGGACCCTGGTCCCGTACCTCGACGACCAGCGTGGAGGGCTCCGAACGGCTCACGACCTCGACCGTGGCTCCGCGCGGCGAGAACTTGATCGCGTTCGAGAGCAGATTCACCAGCGCCTGCCGCACCTTGAGATCGTCGACGAAGAGCTGGGCGAGGCCGGGCGCGAGGCTCGCGTGGAGACGCACGCCGTGCTTCTCGCCGATCGGCGTGACCGTGGCGATCGCGGCGCGCACCAAGTCGTTCAGGTCCCGGGACTTCTTGTCGAGCACGAGCTTGCCGGTCTCGAGGCGGGTGAGGTCCAGGATGTCGTCGATCAGTCCGAGCAGCATCCCCGCTTCGCTCGACATGCGGCGCAGGAACTCCCGGCGCTGGGCGCTCGACAACCTGCCTTCGCTTTCCTCCAGCACTTCCGCGTAGCCGATCACCGAGGTCAGCGGCGTGCGCAGCTCGTGGCTGGCGGTGGAGAGGAAGCTGTCCTTGAACCGGTTGAGCTCGCTCAGTTGGAGGTTCGACGCCTCGAGCACCTGCGTGCGCGCGTTCAACCGCTCCACGACCTCGGCTCGCTCCACCACGGAGCCGACGTGCTCGGCGAACATCCTCAGCACGTCGCGGTGGTGCTCACGGAACGGCTGGGGGTGGTTGATGCGATTGACGTTGAGCACGCCGATCAGACGATCGGCGACACGGATCGGCAGCGACAAGGCCGAGGTGATGTTCCGGTTGGGCTTGTAGTGCTGTCCCATCGGCCCCGGGTCCTCGGCGCCGAGCAGGAGCGGCTGCTGGTGCTCGGCCACCCAGCCGGCGATGCCTTCACCGATCTTCCGCTTTCCGTGGCGCGCGTATTCGGACTCGAGACCGTAGGATGCGCGCGTCTCGAGGATGCCGCTGTCGGCGTCGTACACCATGACCGACGCCTGTTGCGCGCCGAGCGTGGAAACGACACGTCGCACGATGATCTCGAGGATGACGTCGAGCGGAAGCTGAAGGTTGAGCGACGTCGAGACCCGGAACATTTCCGAGATCTCGGATAATCTGGTGCCCATGTCCTTCAGATCCGACTGCTCGCGGCCCATGTTCGAGCGCAGGCGGTTGAGTTGGTATTGCTTCACCCCGATCAGCAGGCAGAATGCGCCGACCAGGCCGGCCAGACTGAAGCCGGCGACCCGGCTATCGGACAGAGGAAGGCGGCCTTCGAGGAGCTGGACCGCGATGGTGAGCGCCCCGATGACGACGAAGGTGACCGACCAGAGCCACCAGCCCCGAAGGTCGACGTGGTCGTTCTTCGACTTGCGAAACAGGCTCACGAGCCGTTCCCCTGGAGAGGACGTGCGGACCTCCTGGTTATCGGCGAGCGCGGCCAAGGCCTTAGGCCGGAATGGCTCGTAATTGAACGACCGGCTGGCCTCCCTGATCCGGCGTCCCGGCGTATGGCTCACCCTGTTCGCGGCCGGGCTCGCGATCTTCTACCTCGAGGCGCTGCGGACCGGGTTCCTCAATGACGACTACTTCTTCCTCGAGCAGGCGAAGCGCGCGACGCTGACTCACTCGATCACGCCGCTCGATCCGCTCGGCAACTACTTTCGCCCGCTATCGAGGCAGATCTACTTCGCCCTCATCACGCCGCTGGCGGGCGATCATCCTCTGGTCTTCCATGCCGTCAACTTCGTGATCTTCGTCCTGGGTCTGGCGCTGGTCGCGGATCTCCTGCGCGCGTTCCTGCCGCTTCCGGCGGTGCTGGCGGGCACGCTCTATTTCGCCACCCTTCCCTTCCAGCAGGTGAACCTCACCTGGGTCTCCTGCTCGCAGGATCTGCTGGCGCTCTTCTTCTCGCTCGGATCGTTCGCGTTATTTCGACGAGGAAGAACCATCCTGGCCGCGCTGGCCTATCTTCTCGCCGTCTTCAGCAAGGAATCCGCGCTGCCGCTTCCTCTCGCGTTGGCGGCATGGATGTTCTGGTTCGAGCCGGCGCCCGATCGAGCGGCTGCACAGCGGCGCCTAGTCCCGTTCCTGATCGTCCTCGCACTCTGGGGTGGAGTCACGTTGTGGGTACGAAGCCAGGCAGCGGCCCAGCCGTTGCACTTCGGTCCCCAACACTTCGTGGCCGGCTACGTCCATGGCTTGCAGAGCCTGCTCGGTCTCGAGCATCCGTCCGGCTTCCTGAGAGGCCTGCTCCATCCCGGCAGCGCCTCGTGGGTGTGGGTCACCCTGGTGCCGGCGCTGCTGCTCCTGATCCCGGCGGGTCTGGCGATGCGGGACGCACCGGCCCATACGGGGAGCCGGCGGCGGAACGTCGTCCTCTTCGCCGGAGCATGGCTGCTGGCATTCGGGATCGTGACGGGACCGGTCGCCGCTGGGTGGAGCAGCTACTACTACACGCTGTTCGCCGTCGGCGGATCGATTCTGGTTGGGCTCGCCTGCATCCGCATTCGTCCGGCGGATTGGCTGCTCCTCTGCGCAGGGCTCTTGTGGTGGCACGCCGGGGCGACGAGCGCGCGCGCATTCGCCACCGCGGAGAACCCCTGGGTGTGGACGTCTCACCTCACGTCCTTCTACTTCCAGCGCGCCGCGGCGAACACTGACACCCTGGGACGCCAGCTGCTTCGCCTCGTGCCGAATCCCGAGCACGAGTCGCGTTTCTTCTTCTCGAACTTCCCCTATTGGGCGGGATTCCAGATGGGCAACGGGCCTCAGGTGCGAGCCCTCTACAAGGACCTGTCGCTCCAGTCTCACTTCTTCTCGCAGTTCTCCGAGAGCACCGCGGCCGACCGGCCCTGCATCTTCATCACGTGGGACGGACAATCGCTGAGGCCTCTCTATCCGAGCCCGCGCGACCGCTTCTTCCAGGTGGGCTCCGATCTGCTCGCCCTTGGGCACCTCGAGGGCGCGCGACACGCGTTCCGTCGTGGCCTCGCCTCGAACGAGCTCGCCGCCGACCACCTCTACTGGCTGGGGTGGACCGAGCTCTGGCTGCTGCGGCGCGACGCCGCGGAAGCCGCCTGGCGTGCGTTCGGCGCAAAGGACGACTCCGTCGCGTGGTGGATGCAGATGCGACGAGCCCGGCAGGCCTTGAACGACACGCGCGACACGCTGGCCGCTCGACGCGCGCTGGCCGAGGCGATCCGTTCCGGCATCGGCCGCCCCGAGGCGCATGCGGTGCTCGGCAGTCTCCTGCTCGAATCGCACCCCAAGTACGGCGTCCTCGAGCTCAAGGTGGCCTCCTATCTGAAGCCGGACGACTGGCTGGCGCGCCGCGACCTGGTGCTCGGGCTCTACCGCTCCGGACTCGACGACGACGCGCGGCTCCAGATGGCGCAGATCGCGACGCTCGGGTTCGACTGGCGAAGCGATTCGCTGCTGGTGGCCGCAGCCCGTACGATGGAGCGACGGTCGCAATCGGGCGCGGTGGTCGAGTTCTGAGGAGAGAACGCGATGCGGCGAGGGCGAGTGGTTCTCGAGGAAATCGACAGCCTGGTCCTGCGCGGCAACCCGCTCGGCGATTCCCACCGGCGCAGAGTGCCGGTCTACTTGCCGCCGTCGTACGACGAATCTCCCGATGCGCGTTATCCCAGCGTATACGTGCTCGCCGGATTCACGGGTCGCGGCCGCACGCTGCTCAACGACTCGCCCTGGTCACCGCCGCTCGACGAGCGCATGGACGGACTCATCGCATCCAGGCGATGCGGCGAGATGATCCTGGTGATGCCGGACTGCTTCACGCGCCTCGGCGGATCGCAGTACATCGACTCCACCGCCACCGGACGGTACGGCGAGCACCTGGCTCGCGAGCTCGTGGGCTGGATCGACGCGCGCTACCGGACGCTGGACGACCGCGATCACCGCGCGGTGGCGGGCAAGTCCTCGGGGGGATATGGCGCGCTGGTCCATGGCCTGAAGAACCCCGACGTCTTCGGCGTCGTCGCATGCCACAGCGGAGACATGTACTTCGACTACTGCTATCGCGGCGACGTCCCCAAGTTCTGCTCTGCCCTGCAGCAGGAGGGAGGAGTCGAGGCCTGGCTCCGGGCATTCGAGGCCAAGCCGCAGAAGAAGCACGACGATCACGTGGCGCTCAACATCCTGGCGATGGCTTCCGCCTACTCGCCGAATCCAGCCTCGCCCCTCGGCATCGATCTGCCCTGCGACCTCGAGACCGGGGCGTTCCGGGACGACGTCTGGGAGCGATGGCTCGCGCACGATCCGATCCGCCTGCTCGAGCGTCACGCGGACGCGCTGCGCTCCATGCATCTCCTCTACCTGGATTGCGGGACTCGCGACGAGTGGAGCCTGCATCTCGGCGCCCGGCTGATGTCCAGGCGGCTGCTTGCGCTTGGCATCGCTCACGAGCACGAGGAGTTCGACGACGGCCACATGAACGTGAGCTACCGCTACGACGTGAGCTTTCCGAAGATCGCCGCGGCTCTCGGGGCCAAGCCCGCTTGACCGGCCTGGAGCGAACTCTGGTCCCGCTCGAGATCCGCGGTCTGACCCGCCGCTACGGCTCGCTGGTCGCGGTCGATCATCTCGACCTCGAGGTGCGTGCCGGGGAGATCCTCGGCTTCCTCGGACCCAACGGCGCGGGGAAGACGACGACGCTGCGCTGCATCTCGGGCCTGCTTCGTCCTCACGCCGGGACCATCCGCGTGGCCGGCTTCGATCTCGAGCGCGAGGCTCTGCGCGCCCGGGCCTCGATGGGTTTCGTGCCGGACCGGCCCTTTCTGTATCCGCGCCTCACCGCCCGCGAGTTCCTCGATCTGGTCGGCGCGCTCTACGACGTGCCAGGACCGAGGGCGCGGGAGCGTGGTGATGAGCTGCTGACGCGCCTCGACCTGGGCCGTGAGCGCGATGACCTGATCGAGACCTTCTCGCTGGGCATGCGTCAGAAGGTGGCGGTGGCCGCGGGGCTCCTCCACGACCCGCCGCTCCTGCTGCTCGACGAGCCGCTCGGAGGCCTCGATCCACAGAGCGCCCGCGCTCTCAAGGATCTGCTTCGCGAGCGCGCCAGCGCGGGCTTCGGAGTGCTGGTGTCCACGCACCTGCTCGATGTGGCGGAGCGCCTCTGCGACCGGGTGGCGATCGTGAGCCACGGGCGGCTGCGCGCCTCGGGAACGCTCGAGGAGCTGCGACGCGGAAGCGGGGCGACGACGCTGGAGGACGTGTTCCTCGAGCGGGTGAAGGAGGCCCCGTGATCTGGGGCGGAGTGCTCACGAGCCGGCGCCGTCTCCTGCGCAATCAGCTGCGGCCCGGACGCGGACGCTGGGCGACGATCCTCGGTCTCGGCCTGTTCGCCTGGTTCTTCACCCTCGTGCTCACCTCGCTCGGCGTGACGTTCGCCTCGCTCGATCCGCTCGGCTTCGGGCCGGCCCAGGGAGCCGCCGTGCTCGCCGCCGTGATCCTCGCCGCGCTGGTCGCGGCGCTGGTCTTCGACCTGCAGCACGCGGTATCGGCCACGCTGCTCGATTCGGACCTCGAGCTGCTGCACAGAGCACCCATCACTCCGCGCGAGCTGCTGACCATCAAGCTGCTGGATTCGATCCCGCGCACGGGAGCGATGATCCTGGCGGTCGCCCTTCCCGCCTGTCTCGCGTTCTCGATCGTGATGCGCGCGCCATGGTGGGGTTGGATCCTCCTCCCGGTCTTGCTCGCCAGCCTCTGGGCCGCGCCACTCGGGGCCGGCCTGGCCACGGCTCTGCTGATCCTGCGCGCCGTGCCGGCCTCCCGCGTGCGTGAGGTGCTGGCCGTGCTCTCCACGCTCATCATGCTGGCGCTCTGGCTGCTCAACTCGTTCGCGATGCCCCGGCTGCTCACCGACGACACCGAGCTGGCGCCGCGCCTGATCGAGAGCGTCACGCCGGCGCGCTGGTTCGTGAGCATTTCGCCTCCCCACTGGGCCGCGAACGCGCTGCTGGCCGCGCACGAGACGCGCCTGGTCGAGGCGCTGCTGTGGACGCTCCGTCTGACGCTTCTCGCCGTGGCCTCGCTGGGGCTCGCGGCCTTTGCGGGCAAGGGCCTGCTCGACGATGTGCTGGCGCGAGTCGCGAGCGGCGACACACCCAAGCGCCGTCATCCTGCGGCCGCGGTGCCGATGGGGAGTCTGAGAGCGCTGCTCCTCAAGGACGCGCGCATCTTCACCCGCGACTGGTCGGTCCTCGGCGACGTCCTCACCGCCGCGCTGCTGTGGACCCTGCTCCCGCTCCTCGCCGGTCCGGTCCAGCCGCTCCCCGATGCGCAACTCGCGCGCTTCATGCTCGTGGCGCTCGCCATCGGACTCGGATACGAGGTGGGCGCGCGCACCATTCCTTATGAAGGGCCGGCGCTGGCGTGGACCCGTCTCGCCCCGCTGGCCGCCTGGCGATGGAACGGAGCCAAGTGGCTCGGAGGGGCGCTCATCGCGCTGCCGCTGATGGCGGTCGCCGCGATCGTCGCGAAGCTCGCGCTCCGCATCGGTTTTCTGGATTGGATGGAAGCGATCGCCGCGGGAGTCGGCGCGCTCGCGTTCTCACTGGCGCTCGGGCTCTGGACCGGATGGACGTTCGGCGATCCCCACTGGACGCAGCCGCGCGCGATGCTGACTTTTTCGGGAAGGCTCATCGCTTCGGGCCTGCTCCTGCTGCAGGCGGTGGCGTGGGTGGCGGCGCTGTCGGTGGCCGAGCCGATGCGCGACGCGTGGCTGCCCGGCGCGATGCTCTGGGGACCGTTGCTTCTTGGGCTCGGCCTCACGCTTCCCATGATGTGGGGGGTGCAGCGCGCCGCGCGGCGTTACGAGTGGAGCGCATGAAAAAAAGCGACGGTGGGAAGCCCACCGTCGCTTTCATCACCGGAACGCGCACCCTTGCGCCCGCGCGTTCCGCGATCATCTGACTCGGGTTTGTCGCGACCGAGTTCGCCGGTCGGGGGAGCCGAGCCACGATCTGATCCCCGTCCGGTATTGACGCAACCGAGTTCGCCGCGAGCCAGACAACTTCCTATGGGCAGTTTTTTCCCGGCCTCGCGACCTGTCAAGATCTAGCTTTGTCAGGAATGATCGAGCGCGATCCAGGGGCTCACGAATCGCTCCAGAATCCCGAAGCCGGACGACTTCGATTGGAGGACGACTCTTTGTCTCGACCCAGGACGATCATCTCGATCGTTCCCGATCTGCTCACCTCGACCCGGATCGCCGCGACCGCGAAGCAGGTAGGGGTGGCCCACGTGAGCGCCCGCGCCCAGGATGCGGTGGAGATCTGCCGCAGAACTCCGGCCGACCTGGTCATCGTGGATCTGGAAGCCAAAGGCGACCCACCGCCCGAGGCGATCGTGATGGCGCTCAAGCAGGATCCCGAGACGCGCGCTCTTCCCGTGCTGGCCTTCTATGCTCATGTCCACAACGCATTGCGGGAATCGGCTCTGAAAGCCGGCGCCGATCGAGTCCTGGCGCGCTCGGCGTTCAGTCGCCAGCTGCCCCGGCTGCTCGCGGGCGACTCTGGGTCGGCCGATTGACCGCGGTTGTAGACTGACTGCCGTTTCGTCCCTGACCACTCACGGGGAATTCCCATGACTTCCGAAGCCCAGGACACACGACCCGAGAATCCCGCGGCCGAGTTCGAGCGGGTCCACATCTCTTGCCCCGGCTGCGGCCGGCACGACTGGGTGCGCTGGCCGGTCGGGCAGGAGGCCTACCACTGGAAGTGCTTCAACTGCGGGAAGGAGTTCGACCTGACCCGCGACCGAGGGCACTGAGCGCCTCTCTTGCCCAGGCCTTACCGCATCGCCGAGCTGTTTCTCTCGCTCCAGGGCGAAGGTCCCTCCGCCGGAACACCGGCGTGCTTCCTTCGTCTCCAGGGGTGCGACGTGGGCTGTCGGTGGTGCGATACGAAGTACTCCTGGGAGGCGCAAGGTGGACGGTCGATCTCGGCCGGGGAGCTCTGGACCGAGCTCGCGGCCCTCGGCGACGCGCCGCTCCTCGTGGTGACCGGCGGCGAGCCTCTTCAGCAAGCGCAGATCGGCGAGCTGCTCGACCAGGCGGTCGCGCGATGGCCGCGCGTCGAGGTGGAGACCAGCGGCATCGGACCGCCGCCGCGCTCTCATCCCCGCCTGCACTACAACGTCAGCCCCAAGCTCTCGACCGCGACGCCTCGCTGGGAGGCCACCTGGGAGCACATCGCCGCGTGGATCGCCGAGCCGCGCGCGACCTTCAAGCTGGTCGTCGCGAGCCCTGAAGACTACGACGAAGCCCGGGCGATGATCATTCGATACGCCATTCCCGGAGAGCGCGTGATGCTGATGCCCGAGGGCATGACCGAGCCGGTGCTGCGCGCGCGATCGGAGTGGCTCGCGGACCGCTGCAAGCGCGAAGGCTTCAGGCTCTCACCGCGCCTCCATGTCTGGCTGTGGGGCATGAGGCGCGGCACGTGAGCCGGTCCGGCGCGCAGGCGGTGGCGCTCCTGTCGGGCGGGCTCGACTCGGCCACGGCGCTCGCCTGGGGCAAAGCCGAAGGCTTCGTCTGCCACGCCCTCACGGTCGACTATGGCCAGCGGCACCGGGTCGAGATCGACGCCGCGCGGCGCGTGGCGGTCTCGCTCGGCATCGACGATCACCGCGTCGTCACCGCCGATCTCCGGGCGTTCGGTGGCTCGGCGCTGACCGCGGCGATCGACGTGCCGAAGGAGCGGCCGCTGGCCGAGATGGCTACGGGGATTCCGGTCTCGTACGTCCCGGCGCGCAACACCGTGCTGCTCGCGCTGGCATTGGCGCATGCCGAGACGCTCAGGGCGTGCGACCTGATCGCAGGCATGAACGCTCTGGATTACTCGGGCTATCCGGACTGCCGGCCTGAATTCCTGCGCGCTTTCGAGCAGGTGGCATCGCTCGGCACCAAGGCCGGTGCCGAGGGCGCTCGCTTCACCGTGCACGCTCCGCTCATGAGCCTCGACAAGGCCGGCATCGTGAGGCTCGGGGGCCGGCTCGGCGTGGACTTCTCGCTGACCCATTCGTGCTATGACCCCGACCAGGAGGGCGTGGCGTGCGGCGCTTGCGACGCCTGCCAGCTCCGGCTCAAGGGTTTTCGCGAAGCGGGCATCACCGACCCCGTGCGCTACCGCATGAAGGTCGCGGAGCGAGGCTGATCGTGCGGGTGGAGCTCTCGAAGACGTTTCGTTTCGAGGCCGCGCATCGCTTGCCGCGCGTCCCCGCCGACCACAAGTGCCATCGCATGCACGGACACTCGTTTGCGGTCGACGTGGTGGTGGAAGGCGAGCTCGACCAGCACATGGGCTGGCTCGTCGACTACGCGGACATCACTTCGGTGGTCGAGCCAATCCTGCTGAATGAGCTCGACCATCGGACGCTCAACGATGTTCCAGGACTGGACAATCCCACGTCCGAGCGACTTTGCGAATGGTTGTGGAAACGTTTCGCACCCCGCCTGCCCGGACTGGCAGCGATCACCGTCCACGAGACCTGCGCCGCCCGGTGCACTTATCGCGGCCGCTGAACCTTAGGCGCCGCGTTCCATTTCGCTCGTCCGACCCGGATTTTCAGGGAATCCGTTACCTACGTCCCATGTTCGGATCGCATGGGCCCGACCTTGTATCTAATGAGCCGGCCCGTACTGGTCGATGCATAGATCGGATCGTGGAGGGAACTGTTCAATGAAGGTCTTCGTCACCGGCGCGACGGGGTATCTGGGTTCAGCGATCGCCTGTCGACTGGTCAAGGCCGGGCTTCGTGTTCATGGCCTCGCGCGCAGCGCGGCGCGATCGGAATCGCTTGGTTCGATCGGCGTCACCCCGGTGCTCGGCTCGCTGGAGCAGCCGGAGAGTTATCTCGCGGATCTGAAGAACTGTGACGCGGTGGTTCATGTCGCCCGAGCGTCGAGCGATCCGATCATCATCGACCAGAAGGTTCTCGAAGCCATCCGGATCGGCGCCCTGGATGGCCGCGTGCGACACGTGCTGTACACCAGCGGAGCCCACGTGCACGGCCCGGCGAGTGATGAGCCTCAGGACGAGACCGCGACCCTGACGCCTGCGCCCACGGTGATCTGGCGTCCCGCTCATGAGGAAGTCGCGCTCGATCTGGTCGAGCACGACGTCCACGTCTCCGTGATGCGCCCGGGCAAGGTGTACGGCGGTCACGGTGGATACTTCGGCGGCTGGTTCCGCGAGGGAGTGCAGCGGAAGACCGTGTCCTATCCCGGCGACGGCGATCAGCACTGGCACCTGGTTCATCGCGAAGACGTCGCCGAAGCCTACCGCCTGGCCCTCGAGCACGCGCGCGGCGGGCAGAAATTCCTTCTCCTCGACGGCTCTCGCCACCCAGCACGCGAGCTGGCCGAAGCTGCGGCGCGCGCCACCGGCGCCGAGACCCGCTCGATTCCTCGCGAGCAGGTGCTGGAGCAGCTCGGCGACGTGGGTGCGGCCCTGCTGATGGACCAGCGACTGAGCGCGGCCAAGGCGCGCCGCGAGCTGGGATGGGTGCCGCGACACGCGTCGTTCATCACCGAGGCCGAGGCGCTCTACCGCGAGTGGATGGACGGTCGCCGCGCGACCGTCTCCTAGACCGCGCAGGGGCGCCCGCGTTCCCGGGCCTCGCTTGCTCCCGAGGCCCGCTCCCGCGTAGATAAGCGTGTGAGACGAGCCCTCGTCATCGCGGGCATCCTGGTCGCGATGGTTCTTGCCGTGGCGTTGACCGCCCCGGCCATCGTGAGCCGCATGGCCGCCGGCCGGATTCAGCGGGAAGCTCGGGCGCGCGACCTTCGCGTGCACTGGGATCATCTCCAGGCCGGATGGGACGGCCGTGTCGCGTTCCGGCGGCTGACGTTGTCGAGCCGGGAGGGCGGCGACACGCTGCTCGTCGCTGACTCGCTGGCCATCGGCCTTTCACCCATGGCGCTCCTCGGTCTTCGCGTCAGGGTCGCGGCGATCGGAGCGGCTCGAGCGACGGTTCGCCTGCCGCGCACCCGCTCGGTGGACGCCGACACGCTGCCGCCGGCCGGGGAACGCCGTGGACGGCGCGACGATCCCGAGCGAGCCGCGCGGCTCAGGCGCTCCGCGGAATCCCTGGTGCGGCTGCTCTTCACCAGGACGCGCGAGCTGCCAGCGCTCACGCTGCGGGATGTCTCGCTTCAGGCGCCTCCGGGCGCCGAGGCGTTCTGGAGCGGCTTGTGGCTGTCCTGGATGGAGTCACGCCCCGAGGGCGGAGGCATGCGCGCGGCCGCGGTCGGGGCGATTCGCGGAGAGAACGAGCTGCCGTTCGAAGCCTCGCTCAGCCACGGCGCGAACGATCGCATTCGTGGCGGCATCAAGGTGGGCTTCCCCGCCACGGACGCCGCCGGCCCCGAAGAGATCCTGCTCGTCCTCGACGGAGCGCTGAAGCAGGATTCCCGTCGGGGAATCGTGACGGTGCACGACTCCACGCATCTCACGCTCGGCAAGATCGCGCTGCGTCTCGGCGCGGAGGTGAAGCGCGAAGGCCCTGCCGTGCGGCTGCGCCTCGAGGCATTGGACGTTTCCCAGGATCAAGTGAGAGCCAGCCTGCCGGCTGCCGTGCTCGGGCCGTTGCTCGACGTGAGCGTGGAAGGGACCTGGGACTACCGGCTCGCGCTCGATCTGGATCTCGCCCGTCCCGATTCGGTGGAATTCGTCGCCGACGTGATCCCTCACGGCCTCGCGCTCGATCCCGAGCGCACCCGTCTGCGGCTTCTCGGGCTCGAGTCGCCGTTCGTGGCGACGATTCATCTCCCTCGCGGCCGGCGAGTGAGCCGGGATCTCTCCGAGGCCAATCCGTTCTACCGGCCGCTCACCGCGATCTCCCCGTGGCTTACGAGCGGCGTGGTGACCAACGAGGACGGGGGGTTCTTCCGGCACCGCGGATTCAACACGGAGGCGGTCAAGGACGCGATCGCCGAGAACCTGAAGGCGGGCGCGTTCCGCCGCGGCGCGGGCACCATCACCATGCAGCTCGCGCGCAACCTCTATCTCGGTCACGACCGCACGCTGTCGCGAAAATTCCAGGAGGTCGTGCTGGCGTGGATCCTCGAGCACCTGACCGGCGTGTCGAAGGAGCGACTGCTCGAGATCTACCTCAACATCATCGAGTGGGGCCCTGACGTCCACGGCGCGGGCGAGGCCGCTCGCTATTACTTCGATCGGGATCCCGCCGATCTCACCGTGAGCGAAGCGTTGTTCCTCACCACGCTGGTGCCTTCTCCGCTACGATGGCGCTCACGCGTGGATGCGAAGGGGACATTGCGTCCCTGGGAAAGAGCTCAGATGCACTTCATCGGCCGGGCGATGGTTGCCAAAGGCTGGCTTCCCCTCGAGGCACTGCCTCCCACCGATTCGCTGCACATCGAGCTGCGCGGACTGGCGCGCAGCGCCGTATTTCCGGTCGATACGCTCCCGCCGCTCGACTTGCTTCAAATTCCCGCCGGGCCGGCGCCGCGATAGACCGGTCGGTTTCCAAGATGTAGACTCCCGCGCGCTCGATCCCGGTGAGGCCTCCGGGCTGCGAATCGTGTCAGTGGAGGTCGGATTGGCAGGCCTGATCTCGGTTTTCCCGCACACATCCGACTCGTCCCTTCAGTTCCTCGTTCTTGGGTTCCTGATCCTCGCCATCGGGCTGGTCTCGCTCACCCATCGGCGGCCGCAGCTTCCCATGGCGTCGGCTTCCGGCTCACGGCGCGCGCTGCTCTACATCCTGGTCTATACCCTTTGCGTCACCTGCTTTTGGCGGGTGCTGAGCCCGGCCCTCCTCGGCCGTGAGCACAGCGCCTGGCTGCTCGCCCTCGGCGACGTCGTCTTCATCACGCTCGGCATGTTCGCCTGGGTCATGGCGATCGCGGAGCCCCACAGCTGGCGAGAGTATGGCTTCCATATGGATGGAGCGCCGCGCGTTGCGCTCACGCTGGCATTGGGGGCGGCTGCAGCATTTCTGATCACCCAGCACCCCTACGGGGTAATTGGCTCCGGGAGGGTTCACCTGACCGCCGACAGCATGGTGTTCGCGTTCCTGGCGGCCACCGTGGGGTCTGCGCTGCCCGAGGAGCTGCTGTTCCGCGGCTACTTGCAGGGATCCTTGCAGGGGCGAGCCAACCGCTGGGCACGCCTGATGTTGCCGGCAGTCGCGTTCGCCCTGTATCGCTCGGCCCGGTTCCTCCCCGGGGTCGACATCACCTTTGGCGAGTGGATGAAATACGTTCTGGGCGTTGCCTTGCCTCTTGGCATGTGGTGGGGGCTGATGCGAGACTTGGCCGGCGGCTCTCTTTGGCCCTCTCTTGCATCCCATTTCGTGACCGAGTTCGGAACCGCGCTCGCCAGCGCTTCGCCTCCCAATTGACCTCTCGCCCAACCGACCCGGCTTCCCTACCCCGAAAGGACGCCTTCATGCCTCGCTGGTTCCATCGCCATGCCCTCTCTCTGGCCCTCGTGATTCTCATGACCGGGGGGGCATCGGCCGAAGTCGATGAGAACCAGCTCCAGCAGTACAAGCGGCTGCAGCGGCACATTCTTCTGAGCGAGCCCGCCGAGAAGGTGGAGAAGATCGAGCGACGCCGGGAGCAATACCGCGAGATGAAGCGCCAGGCGAAGAAAGGCGGCAAGGCGAATCGGAAGGCCGCGGCCGAGCGCTCGGAGAACGCCACGGCAGGTCAGCGTGGCAAGCCCTTCCGGCCGCCGACCGATCTCCAGCTGGGCTCGCGTCTCGCCCCCAAGAGTGGCGAGTCCACGCGCTCCCGGTTGTCCGCGATCACGGCGCCGCCCAACCGGCTGATGAACGACCGCAACGGCGAGCCGGTCGGCTCCTGCCAGTCGGAAGTCTCGATCGCCGCGCACGACAGCAATATCGTCGCCGCCTGGAACGACGGCATCGGCATCTATCCCATACCCGCCGAAGACACTCAGGGGTTCGGCTATTCGACCGACGGCGGACTGACGTGGATCGACGGCGGAGCCGTGCCGAATGACGGCAGCTTCCTTTGGAGCAGCGACCCGGTCGTCGTGGTGAACGAGAAGACCGGTGTCTTCCATTACTGCGGACTCATCGACAACCCGAACACCAACGTGAACGGCATCGCGATCGTGCGCGGCACCTTCTCGGGCTCGACCTTCACCTGGGATCCGCCGGTGGTGGTGCGCACGTTCCCCAACGGCTCGAATCTCATCGACAAGCAATGGCTGGCGGTCGATTCGCTGAGCGGCAATCTGTACATGACGTACTCGAACTTCGTATTGACGGGCGGTGTCCCGACGTCCAACTCGATCCAGTTCACTCGCTCGACCAACGGCGGCGCGACCTGGAGCAATCCCGTCACGCTCTCGGCGGGCGTCGACGCGAGCCTGGTGCAGGGCTCGCGACCGTGCGTGGGGCCTGATGGGGAGCTCTACACGGTGTGGCACGCGATCGGGCAGCCCATCAATAGTCCCTTTGGCCGCGATTTCTTCCGCGTCCGCAAGTCGACGGATGGCGGCGCTTCGTTCGGCGCCCAGGTGACCGCCGACAGCATCTTCTCCAACTTCTCGAACGGCGCTCCAGGATTCAACCGAGGAATCGGCATCACCTTCCCGGCGATCGCGGTGGATCGCACCAACGGCCCGGATCGCGGGCGCGTGTACCTCAGCTGGAACGAGTCGCTCAATTTCTTCAACGATCCGCTGCCGGCCCCCGGTCAGGACCCGGCGCGTCGCGAGGTCGAGCCCAACGACGCGGAGCCCTTCATCACCGGATCCTCTCCCACGCCGTTCACCCCCGGCGAGATCCTCCGTGGCGTGATCTCACGCCCCAGCTCGGGCGGCACGAGCCGTGGCGACTGGGATTACTGGCGCTGGAACGGCAATCAGGGGCAGACCGTCATCTTCTATCTCGACTCGCTCTCGGCGAGCCTCGATGCATCCTTCCGGATCTTCTGCACCGATGGATCGACCAACCTCGCCTTCAGTCAGAACGGAACCGGCGGACCGGCGCTGCTGGTGTTCACCGCCCCCACGACCGGCGTGTATTACATCCGCGTCGCCTCGTATCAGGGCGCTTCGGTCGGTGGGTACCGGATCCTGACCACCACGAACTTCCCGCAGAACGATCGCGCGCGCGATCATCGCGACATCTTCTCCAAGTCATCCACCAATGGCGCCACGTGGGGGCCCACGAGGCGCGTCAACGACAGTCCGGGGTATTTCGACGACTGGCTGCCGGAGGTGACGGTCGACGGGGCCGGACGGGTCTTCATCGCCAACTACGACTGGCGTGACGCCACGAACATCTGCGGCGGCGGATCGAACATCTATCTCTACCGTTCGGACGACGGCGGCGACAACTGGATCCCCGGCACGCGCATGACCGACGTCACCACCAACTGGACGCTGACCTACAGCACGCTGATGCCGAACCAGGGCGACTACATTGGGCTGACGGCGGTGGACTCGGTGATCTTCCTCGCCTGGGCCGACGGCCGGGACGCCGATCCGAACGACCAGCTGGTCGACCCGGATCCCGACGTCTACATGACCTCGACCACGCTGAGCTGTCAGTCGGCGCCGGTGGCGCTGGTGAGTGCGGTCCAGCTGAGCGACACCGTCGTGGTGACCTGGTCCGCGCCTCAGGGTTTCCAGGCAACGCTCTCGCGCCGCGTCGACACCGGCGCCTTCGTCGATATCGGGCCAGTCACCGCCGACGCCAACGACCAGATCGTCTACGTCGACAGCGGCATCGCGCAGGGCCATACCTACACCTACCGGCTCGAGGTCCAGGGCTTCTGCCAGGTCTTCGCGGGAACGGCGTCGGTCCTGGTCCCGGGACCCCCGGCGATGCCGTTCGGCATCACGCTGATCCGACCGAATCCCAGCCGACACGACGTCATCGTCGAGCTTCAGAGGCGTGGAACGGCGCCGGCCTACCTCGAGCTGCTCGACGTCACCGGCCGCCAGATCAACAAGGTCCAGGTCCCCTGTCCGGCGGGTCTCTACTGCGCCGTCAACATCACCCTCGGCCTCACCGTCAAGCCAGGGATGTACTTCGTCCGGCTGAGCGAGGGATCCGACGAGTCGGTGAAGCGGGTGAGCATCTTCCCGTGAGGCGCTCCACCGTGTGAGCCGGTCGCGATTTCGACTCCGCCACACCGCAACCGCCACCTTGCTTGCTGCCGCGTGGCTGCTTTCCCCTTCGCCGTCGCGGACGCAGGGCACGAGCGACTGGCAGACGCACGCCGAGCGCACGCAATTCCGCGAGACCGGCGATTATGCCGAGGCGATCGACTTCTGCCGGCGCCTCGAGCGCGCTTCGCCATGGGTGAAGCTCGTCACCTACGGCACGAGCGGGCAGGGGCGCGCGCTGCCTCTGCTCGTGGTCTCGAAGGATCGCGCCTTCACGCCCGAGGCGGCGCGCCGCGTGGGCAAGCCGATCATCCTCGTGCAGAACGGCATCCACTCCGGGGAGATCGAGGGCAAGGACGCCAGCCTGGCGCTGATCCGCGACATCGCGGTCACCCGGTCACGGGCCGCCCTGCTCGACCATGCCACGCTGCTCGTGCTGCCGATCTTCTCGGTCGATGCCCACGAGCGCCGGAGCCGCTTCAACCGGATCAACCAGAACGGGCCCGAGCAGATGGGATGGCGCTCGACGCCGATCGGCCTCAACCTGAATCGCGATTACCTCAAGGCCGAGGCGCCGGAGATGAAAGCCATGCTCGGCCAGGTGTTCACCCGGTGGTGGCCGCACCTGCTGGTCGACAATCACACCACCGACGGCGCCGACTATCGCTACGACCTGACGTACGGCATCGATCGCGGACCCTCGGTGCCGCAGGCGGTGCAGCGCTGGACGGAAGAGGCGCTGGTCGGCCGCGTGATGCCGAACCTGGAGGCGATGGGGCACGTGGTCGCTCCGTATCTCGGCTTCCGGCGCTGGCACGATCCACGGAGCGGCATCGACCTGGGCTCGTCGCCGCCGCGCTTCTCGACGGGCTACGCCAGCATCCAGTGCCGCCCCGGTCTCCTGGTCGAGACGCACATGCTCAAGTCCTACGAGTCGCGGGTGAAGGCCACCTACGACCTCATGGTGGCGCTGCTCACGGAGGTGAATGCGCACCCGGAAGCATTGAGAAACGCGGTCGCCACCGCGGAGGCGCAAGTGTTGGCGCGAGGCCGTGAGCTGGATCCCGCGCGGCGCGCCGTGGTGTTGCGCTCGCTGCCGAGCGGCAAGGCCGAAACGATGCCGTACCGCGGCATCGAGGCCCGGGAGACGTGGAGCGAAATCGCCGCCGCGCCGGTCCCTCGCTTCACGGGGGCGCCCTGGGACACGGTGATTCCGGTCTACCGCGAACAGATCCCGGCGCTGTCGATCACCCAGCCCGCCGGTTACCTGGTGCCGCGCGAGTGGACGATCGTCGCCGAGAAGCTCGACCTCCACGGCGTGCGCTACCGGCGCTTCGCCAAGGCCTGGGTGGACTCGGTGGAGCTGCAGCAGGTCCTCGAGTGGAACGCCGAGCGCCTGAGCGAGGGACATCGTCCGATCGCCGTCAGCCGGGTCGCGCTGCGAAAGGCGCAGCGGACATTCCGGGAAGGCGATCTCTGGATCCCTCTGAATCAGCGCGGCGCGCTGGTGGCGATGCATCTGCTCGAAGCCCAGGCGCCGGACGGCCTCATGCGATGGAACGCGTTCGACACGGTCTTCGAGCGCAAGGAGTTCGCCGAGCGCTACGTCATGGAGCCGCTGGCGCGACGAATGATGGAGAAGGACCCGGCGCTCGCCGATTCCTTCCGCGCGCAGGTGAAGCGGGATTCGGTGTTCGCGCGCGACCCGGATGCGCGGCTCGACTACTTCTTTCGCCGATCACCGTGGGCCGATCCGGATCAGGACGTCCACCCGGCCTCGCGCGCGCTGCGCACGCCGCCCGAGAGCGTGCTGAAGAAGTAGAAGCGCCTTCCGGTCAGCGCCCCCGGCGAGCGCGCGACGCCTGCCGGACCTCCTCGGCCTCGCGCGGAAAGCCATTGTCGCCGTAGCGGGACACGGTCTCGCTCGCCACACCGGCGCGCAGAGCGAGCGCCGAATAGTTTCGGCCGTCGAGAAAGAAGTAGCCGAGCGTTCGACCGTAGCGGTCCAGCGTGGCGGCTCGCAGGAGCTCCACGTCGCGCGCCATCGCGAAGGCGCCGCGCGCGAACCCGCGAGCCTCGACCCCGGCCACGTTGAAGCCGCGAGGCGCCGCGGGTCTGCGTGCCCGCGCGCCGCGCACGAACAGCTCGGGCGTGTCGATCCCCAGCACGCGGACCGTCTCCTTCTCGGCCTGGCTCCACGAGATCTCCGCCGTGTCCCCGTCCATGATCCGAATGCGCCCCTCGTCCACGCGCTGGCGAACGCCATGAGGACGCGAGGCCGCTCGGGCGACCTCTGGAGTCGTCTCGGAACGACCGATGGGCGCGAACAGCGACGTCGCGCACAGGGCCAGCGCCGTGAAACGGACCATCCGTGCCGCATGAGTGGCGCCGTGACGCGGCGCTGGAGCCCTTTCGAGGGCCATCTCCCGGTCTCGACGAATCATGGGTCCGTTTGTACACCCGGCCGCGAAGCCGTGGCAAAAGGGGCAGCTCGACCACCGTCACGGCACGTAACCCTTTACAGACAAAGCCTCCCCGCCTCGGCACGGCCCTTGTTAGGTAGCACCGGCAACGGATCACTCATAACAGCCACGGAGGTCAGCCATGATGCATCATCGAGTCGTATTGCGATTGCTGGATCGCGCCCTGATCGGCGCGCTCCTGCTGCTCGCCCTCCTGCTGCTGGGGGTGAATGCCGCCCGCGCCGCGGGCCAGATCGTGCCTTCGATCGGTCTCACCAAAGCCGTGAACGGCGATGACGAAACCCAAATTTCCGGGGGTCTTGCCGTGCGCGGGACGATCCTGCCGCTCCTCATGGGCGAGATCGGCGCCTCGTACCGCAACGACGAGTTCTTCGGCGGCGCTCTCGACGTGCGCCAGTGGCCGGTGACCGCGTCGCTCTACGTCACCCCCATTCCTTCGATCTACGCGGGCGGCGGCGTGGGCTGGTACCACACGACGTTCGACTACGAGGAAGAGACCGGCATTCCGAATTCGACGTCCGAGGAGTTCGGCGTCCACCTCGGCGGCGGTCTTCAGATTCCGCTCATGTCCGTGGCCGCGCTCGATCTGGGCGGACGCTACGTCTTCATGCAGGACCAGGAAGCCCGGCTGGTGCCAGAGACGTTCGATCCGGACTTCTGGACCACCTCGCTCGGTATCGCGATCAAGTTCTAGAGAGAAGCGGAGCGGCGGGGCTTCCAGAGGCCCCGCCGTTCATTTCCAACCTTCGCGCACGGCGCGGCCGTAGGCCGCCCAGTAGGGATCGGATTCGGGAATGCTCAACGGCCTAACACCACCGTCGAACTCCGTCAGCCAGAGCTTCCCGCCCTTGCCGATCACTTCCCCGATATCGGCGACGACGATCCCCGCTTCCGAGAGCGAAGCCAGCGCATCCGCAACATGCGCCGGCCGCACCGTCGCCAGAAGCGTTCCTTCCGAGAGCGTCCAGTACGGATCGATGCCGAAGACTTCGCACGCCGCGCGGGCCTCCTGCGACAGCGGAATCTTCGACTTCTCGACACGCAGCTCGTTGCCCGAAGCCCTGGCGAGCTCCACGAGACCGCCCAGGACGCCGCCTTCGGTGGCGTCATGAAGGCACGTCACGCCGCGGTCGCGAACGCCGACATGGATCAGTGCGCGGCAGTCCTCCACCACGCTGACCTGTTCGAGGAGGCCGCGCGCCCGCTCGAGGCCGGCTTCGTCCAGGACCGCTGCGAGCCGTTCTGGAAACAGGCGCGCCGCGATCGCCGTAGCCTCGATCGCGCAGCCTTTGGTCACGAGGATGCGATCACCGGTCTGGACGAAGGCCGGCGACAGGTAGCGGCCCTCGTCACCCAGGCCGATCAGCGTGCCGGCGCCCACGATGGTGAGGCCGCAGCCTTCGTAACGCCCGGTGTGCCCCGCGACCACCGCCACCTCGAGCCGCCGCCACTCCGCGTGCATGGCCTCGAGATAGGCGCCGATCGTGGGGTCGGGCAGATCAGGCGGGAAGTGAAAGCTGCAGGTCGCGAACGCCGGGGGAATGCCGCTGGCCCAGGCGTCGGAAGCGAGCAACCGGCAGGCAAGCCGGGCGGAATCCTCGGGTCCCAGCGCGGGCACCAGCGACAGCGGATCGGTGGTGATCGCCATCACGCGGCCGGCGCCGACACGAACGATGGCGCCGTCGTAGCCGGCGCGGGGACCGACCAGCACTTCGCCGCGCGAAGCTCCGAGATGCGGCGCGATCCAGCGGTCGAACGCTTCGGGTCCGATCTTGCCGAGCGAGACAGCGGAGCGGTCCGCCATGCGCGCAGTCTCGTCATTCGACCTGTTCCACACAAGTGTGCTCGAAACTCTCAGGGTCTCGAGGCAAACGCTCCCTTTTCCTTTTCAAGCCTCTCAGTCGTCGCCGGTCTTCGTGCCGGTTCTCATCCGCCATTCGGGAGAGGAGTCCTTCCGTGAATACGAAGCGCTTCCTTGCGGTTCTGGCAGCCCTGGTCGCCATGGCCGGGCTTGCCGGTTGTTCGGACAACGATGATGACGGCGTCGGGCCGACCACCGGACGCCTGCAAGTCCAGCTCACTGACGCGGCCACGGTGCTCGAGGAGGTCAACATCGTCGTGACCGAGATCGCGGTCCACCGATCGGGCTCCGACACCACCTCCTGGGAGGTGATTCGAGACGACAGCACCACGGTCGACGTGCTGACGCTGCAAAACGGCGTCATCCGTCAGCTGGCGGTGGCGAACGTCCCTTCGGGACGCTATACGCAGATCCGACTGAAGGTCGGAGCCGGCTCCACGGTGGTGGACGATGGCGTGACCCACCCGCTCGTCATTCCGAGTGGATTCACGAGCGGCATCAAGATCCTCGGCAACTTCGACGTGCCGGCGGGCGGCACCTCCGATCTGACCCTCGACTTCGACGCCCGTCGCTCGGTGCACATGACGGGGGCCGGCGTCTACATGCTGCGGCCGGTCATCCGGATGGTCGTGAATCGCGCGACGACCGCGGGCACGATCATTGGACGCCTGCAGCCGGACAGCACCGCCGCCTATGTCTACGCCATCCGCTCCGGGACGGACACCGTTCAGACCGCGCGGGCGGCTCTGAGCGGACAGTTCATCCTGAGCACGCTGCCGGTCGGGACCTACACGGTCGCCATCGATCCGGACACTGCCTACCGCGACACGGTGCGTACGAGCGTGAACGTCACGGCCGGAGCGACGACCAATGTGGGAGACATCGTGCTCACGCACGAGCCGGTGGCAGCTCCCGTGGTGGCCACGCGACGCCGGCACTGAGCGGGTCTGGCTCTGGGAAGCAAGAGGCTCTGGGGGATTTCCCCCAGGGCCTCTTTGCGCTGCGAAATGTGATGTCGCGCCCCCGTTCCTGTCCTATCATCTTCATCGCCTCTCGACGGGTTGCCGGCAGGATGCCGGTTTCGCGCATCTGTGCCACCAACATCTCGGGAGATTCATCGTGCACATCGAACGCTTCATCCCCCGGCTCGCGGCGCTCTTTCTCCTCCTGGCGCTCGCGAGTTGCTCCAGCGATCCCACGGCCGGCAAGCTCGGCCACGTCACCGTCCAGCTCACCGACGCCCCGGGCGATTACGAGCAGGTCAATCTCGTCGTGACCGGAGTGTCCATTCATCGAGGCGATGAAGAGGACAGCGGCGGCTGGGAGTCTTTGACTCTCGACTCCACCACGGTCTACGACCTGCTCGAGCTGCGAAACGGCGTCTTTGCCCAGCTCGCGGAAGGTGACGTTCCCGCCGGGCATTACACGCAGATCCGGCTGCATCTCGGCGCGGGCTCGAACGTGGTGATCGACGGGACCACGCATGCGCTCACGGTCCCGAGCGGCATGCAGAGCGGTTACAAGCTGGTCGGCGAGTTCGACGTCCCGGCCGGCGGCGGAGTCGAGCTGACCCTCGACTTCGATGCCGCGCGCTCGATCCATCGCACCGGCAATGGCCGCTACATGCTGAGACCCACGGTGCGTGTGATCGTCAATCAGGTCGCCACCACCGGCAACATCATCGGTCACCTGCTGCCGGAAGGCGTCGACGCGACCATCTACGCCGTCTCCGGACCCGATACGGTGCAGACCACGGTGGCGGGAGCGGACGGGCGCTTCGACCTGGCCGCGCTGCTGCCCGGCAGCTACTCGGTGGCCATTCATCCCGAAGCGGCGTACCGCGACACCACGCTCACCGACGTGGCGGTCTCCGCGGGCGCTACCACGGACGTCGGCGATGTCGAGCTGACCCCGGTCGCCACGGGAACCGCGGGGATGGCCGGCAGTCTGAGATAGAGCATGCGAAAGGCCCCGGGCGCTCGCCCGGGGCCTTCGTGCGTAAGGAAGAGCGGCTACTTCTTCTCGGGACCGAAGATCCCGAACGCGGCGCCCTGCACATCCTTGAGGATCGCGAATCGGCCCATGTCGGGAATGTTGGTGGGCGGGACCAGGGCCGAAGCGCCCAGCTCCTGCGCCTTCGCGAACTTCGCGTCGGTGTCGTCGACCATGAAGTAGCTGAGCCAGTGCGGCGGCACCGGTCCCATCTCCGGCTGGATCTGCATCATCCCTCCGGCGCTCGCGTCGCCGCGCTTGAAGATGGTGTAAGGCGGAGAGTCGGGCATGTTCATCGACTCCGGCTTCCAGGGCAGTAGCTTGCTGTAGAAGTCTCCTGCCTTGGCGGCGTCCTTGGTCATGAGCTCGGTCCAGCACAGCGAGTTGGGCTCGTCGATCTTGCCGACGCCGATGTTCTTCTTCGGCTCCCAGAGATTGAACACCGCACCGGTGGGATCCTGGAGGATCGCCATCCGCCCGTGCTCCATGACGTCAAAAGGCTCCATGATGGCGGTGCCGCCGAGCTCCTTGGCCTTGGCGGCGGAGCGGTCCGCGCTCTCCACCGACACGTAGGCGTTCCAGTGCGGGGGTCCGAGCCCTCTTTCCTCGTCGCGCATCGTGTACAGCGCGGCGACGTCCGCGCCGTCCGACTGGAAGATGGTGTAGACGCCCTGCGGGCCCATGTCGGTGTCGTTGAATGTCCAGCCGAAGAGTCCGGTGTAGAACTTCTTGGCTGCGCCCTGATCGATCGTCGCCAGCTCGGGCCAGCAGAAGGTCCCCGGAGCATGCTGTGTCACGGTCGCCATGTTTTCAGCTCTCCTTCCCGAAGAGAGCGTCCCTGCAGTCCCAGCCCCCGTTCCCTGGCGGCCGTTCCTCCCGGTCAATCAACGCATCGATGTCGTCTGGCTGGGTTTCGGTCTTGACTTGGCTCCGCGCGGACGCCCGTCGTACTTCTGGAAGAGCCGCGTCTGCCGGTTCTCCATCGAGACGGCCTTGCCCGCGATATACACCTGCTGGACGCGGGTCGTGACCTCGAGCGGGTCGCCGTCGCCGAGCACCAGGTCCGCGACCTTGCCGGGCTCGATCGAGCCGATCCTGTCGGCCACGCCGAAGATCTGCGCGGGATACAGGGTGACCGCCTTGAGCGCTTCCTCGCGAGGCAGACCGTAAGCCGCCGCGTACGCGGCTTCGTAAGGCAGGTTGCGGACCGCCGAGGCGTTGCCGCTGCCGCCGCCGTCCGAGATGCAATAGCGCACGCCGGCCTGGAAGAGCCGCGCGGCCTGCGCCATCCCCTGGTCGTAGGGCTCGTAGCTGCGCCGCGGAAGCTCCTGGGACGGCCCCAGCACCACCGCCACGCCGCGCTTCTTGAGCTCGGCCGCGACGCGCCACGCGTCGTAGCCGTCGGCGATCACCAGGTTCTTGAGCCCCTGCTCGTCCGCGAACTTCAGGGATGCCTGGATCTGGCTGAGCGTGGATGCATGGAAGACCACCGGGATCTCCCCGCGCAGCGCCTTGCCCATGGCTTCCCACTTCACGTCCTGGTCGTGCCGAGGGACGCCGCTCTTCCCCTGCGCCGAGCGCGCCTTCCAGTACGCGCGCGCGTCGTCGAACGCGTGCTGGACCGCCTTGATGGCCTGCTCGCGCTCCTTCTTCTGATCCTCTTCCGAGCGGGTCTCGAAGACCGAGCGGTTGATTCCCATCGCCGGCCAGCGCACGTGGAGCGCCACCGGCGCCTTGATCGTCATGTCCTCGCGCGTCCAACCGTCGAGATGGATGAGCGCCGAGGCGCCGCTGATGCCGCCTTTGGTCGGATCGGTGCCCGGCACGACCAGCGCGCTGGTCACGCCGTTGAAGCGCGCCACCGGCAGCAGCTCGCTATCGGGGTTGATCTCGACGTCCGCACGCACGTTGGGATTGATGGAGCCGGTCTCCGTCGCGTCCATGGTGCCGCGCACGCTGCTGATCTCGACCAGGCCGAGCGCCGTCCAGGGCGCCACGAATCCGGGCCACAGGTGCTTGCCCGCGCAGTCGACGACCGTGGCGCCGGCGGGAACCGCAGCGGCGCCGACCGACGCGATGCGGCCGTTCTCGACCACCACCGTGGCTTTCTCCATCGCTGGACCATTGGCCGTGTGGACGGTGGCGTTGACGAACGCCGTCGTCTCGGCGCGGGCGGCAGCCGCAGCGACCACGCCCACGATCATCAGGCTCTTCACGACTCTGGCGCCGCTCATCGTCCCGCCTCCTGACCTTCGCGGCGCATCCGCGCTTCGGTCTCCGACATGAACGGCTGCTCGTTCCCCTGGCAGCCGCTGCCCGAGAGATTGGCGTCATCGAGATAGCGTGGCGGCCAGCGGCGAGCGCTCCCGCCTCCCGCCTCCTTGTCCGCGCTCCTTGCCATCGCGACCAGCTGCGCGCGCTCCTGGGCCAGCGCTCCGCGGCCGGCGAGATCGGCCTGGCGGTCGAAGTACTTGCGGCCTTCGATCCAGGTCTGCTCGCAGGCCGAGTACGGGGAGAGCGGACTGCCGCTCCAGACCGCGAAGTCGGCGTCTTTCCCGACCTCGAGCGAGCCGACCCGCTGGTCGACCTCGAGCGATTTCGCCGGGTTCAGGGTCACGAACTTGATCGCCTCCTCTTCCGGCACACCGCCGTACTTGACCGCCTTGGCCGCCTCGGTGTTGAGCCGGCGCGCCAGCTCGGAGTCATCCGAGTTGAAGCCGACATTCACCCCGCGATCCCACAGGAGATAGCCATTCCAGGGAATGCCGTCCATGACCTCGTACTTGTAGGCCCACCAGTCGGTGAATCCCATCGCTGAAGCCCCGTGGGCGGCGATCTCGTCGGCGACCTTGTAGGCCTCCTGCATGTGCGTGAGCGTGTTGACCCGGAAGCCGAAGCTCTCGGCGAGCCGCAGGAGCATCAGCATCTCGTCCTGCCGATACGAGTGGCAGTGGATCAGCCGCTTGCCTTCGATGATCTCCTGCACCGCCTCCAGCTGAAGATCCCGGCGCGGCGGAAGCTTCCTCTTGCCCTGCTTGTATTCCGCCATCGCCGAGCGATAGTCCTGCGCGCGCTGGAAGGCTTCGCGGATCACCTGCTCGACGCCCGCGCGGCTCTGCGGGTAGCGCCCGGTGGCTTCCGACCCCCAGTTCGACTGCTTGGGGTTCTCGCCGAGCGCGAACTTCACCGTCGGCGGCGCCTCGGCGAACACGAGCTGGTCGGGAGGGCTGCCCCACTTGTTCTTGATCACAGCGCACTGCCCGCCGATCGCGTTACACGATCCGTGGAGCAGGTGCATGATGGTCGTTCCGCCGGCGAGCTGGCGGTAGATGTTCGCGCTCTCGGAGTTGATCACGTCGCCGATGCGGACTTCGCAGGTGACGCTGTTGGTGCACTCGTTGACGTTGCCCAGGATCGCCGAATGGCTGTGCTCGTCGATGATGCCAGGCGCCACGTGCTTGCCGGTGCCGTCGATCACCACCGCGTTCGAAGGTGCGTTCAGGCCTTTGCCGACCGCCGCGATCTTGCCGCCGCGGACCAGCAGATCGGCGCCGCGCAGGATGCCTTGCGGCCCGGCGGTCCAGATGGTGGCGTTCTTCACCAGCACCGCCGCCGGCTGGGCGGGCGCCGGCATGCGCCAGGCTTCGGTGTTGCCCATCACCACCGGGGTCGCCACCGCTTCGGCCTTCTTGTCCTTCTTGCCGGCCTTGTCTTCGGCGCTGCGCACCCCCACCACGCGGTGCCCCTTCCCGGGATGAGACGGGGATGTGAGCGCTCCCTGGAGCACCTCGGCGCGCAGTCGGAGATCGAAGTCCTCGGAGGGCTGCGAGCCGCGCTGCACGGTGAACACCAGCCGATTGCCCTGGTGGCTCACGTCGCGTCCGGTGAGCGTGTCGGACCCGGCCACGAGCTTGACCGCGGTGTCGCGATCCGTGCCCACCATCAGCGTGTACCGCTGCTTGTCCACCTGGAGCGTCCAGTTGCCCTTGATGCTGTCGCTCGAAGCCCCCATGTCGTACGCGCGTCCGTCGACCCAGACCTCGACCACCTTGCTCTTCTTCGAGAACAGGTCGCCTCGAGTCACCGTGAGGTTGGCGATCTTGCCCGGCGCGATCGTGCCCGCGCGGTCCGCGAGCCCCAGCAGCTTGGCCGGCATCGTCGTCATCGCGGCCAGCGCGTCGGCGGGCTTCAAGCCGCGCTCGATCGCGGTCGTCACCTTGCCGCGAAACTTCTTCGGGTCGTCGAGGCCATGGGCGGTGAGCGCGAACGGCACGCCGGCCTTGACGAGGGTCGACAAGTTCTCGGGCGCGTAGTGCCAGTGACGCAGCTCCTCCGTGCTCGCCTCCAGCGCCGTGGCGGGATCGCTCACGTCGGGCGCGTCGGGGAATGACACCGGGACGATCACCGACATGCCGGTGGCCTTGATGTCGCGCACGCGCTTGTACTCATCCCCGCCGCCCAGCGCGATGGCGGTGATGCCGGCTTCACGCGCGATCGACGAAGCCCGCAGGATCTCGAGCATGTCGCTGGCGATGAAGAGCGCGGGCTGGCGACCGGCAACGAGCGGCTGCAGCGCCGCCCAGGACAGATTCTCGTCGGGACGCTCCTTGCCCTGCGGCGACTTGGCGTACAGGCTGCGGCTATCGCCGTACCATTTCGCGTCCATGAGCGTCTGGCGGATGAGGCTGATCGCTCCCATCAGCGAGCCCGGATAACCGTCGCGCGCGGCCTCGAGCGCCAGCACCTGGGACGCATCGGGCTTGACCACCACGTCGTTCGCGGACCCATCGCCCAGCCCGATCACCGCGGTCTGCCCGCGCACGATTCCGGCGCGAGGCGAGAGCTGCACCATGGTGAACCCCGCGGCCCGCAGCGCAGATCGCTGGTCTTCCGCGAAGGGCAGCAGCTCCACCGCCCGCGCTTCCGCTCGCACCACCGCGAGCTCGTGCGCCGCTCCGCGCGTCTCCGCGGGCGCCGCCTGACGGCGATTGCCGCTCGCGGCGCGCGGGCTCTCGTCGGGAACCAGGACGAACGGATCGATCAGCCCCGGATAGATCGTGAGGCTGTCGGCCTGCCAGACGCGGGCATCGGCGGGAACCGCGACGTCGGCGCCGACCGCGGTGATCACGCCGTCTCGCAACACGATGGTTCCGCGCTCGATCGTCTGACCCGGAGCGGTGACGATGCGCGCTCCCACGATCGCGTGGACGCGCGGCGTCGCCGCTCGGGCCGGAGCCATGCCTAGAGCCAGGACCAGGACCGCGAACGCGGTCGTCCAGGGTGCTCGAGAAAACCAGGGGGTAAGACGCATCGGTGACTCCTGTCCGGACAGCGAGTTCGAGTGAAGTGAAGAGCGGCATTATGCGCGCGGATTCCTGCCCCGCCAACGATTCGATGGACGAGCGCCCACCTCCGAAGGGCCGAATGCGGAGAGCGTTGGACCCCCGCGCGGCGCCACCGCGCCGCCCTCCCGCCGTGCCGAATGCAATCCGTCGAGGCGGTGCGCGCCCGCCGAGGTCCGCCCGCCACGCGCGGACCCCGGAATGCAGCCTGCACGGACTCCCTAATACGCTGCCCTGGAACGGCTTGGGATTGATCGAGAGAGGGACCTGCCGTGGCATGTGGCCTGCAGAAAGAACCGTGGACCGCGAGGACGCGGCCAGCGCGCGGGTCCATTCGCGCGCCCGAACGAGAAAGGAGATACCTGTGAAGCACAAGTATTCGCTTTTCCTGGCGCTCGGGCTGCTGGTCCCGTTCGCGGCGGAGGCCGGCACTTCGGTCGGGGTGAGCGTGAGCATCGGCAATGCCCCGCCGCCGCCGGTGGTGGTGGTCCGCGAGGAGCCTCGCATCGTGCTGGTCCCGAATACGTCGGTCTACGTGATCAACGACCAACGGGTCGGTTACGACAGCTTCCGGTACGGGGTCTACTGGTACGTCTACAACGACGGGTACTGGTACCGCGCTCGTCGCTGGGGCGGGCCCTATCGGGCCATCGAGGTTCGCTACGTGCCGCGGGCCATCATGGCGGTTCCGGCTCGGCACTGGCGTCGCCACCCCCACGGCGCCCCTCCGGGGCTCGTGAAGAAGCACCGCAATCGCCACGACGACCGCCAGGTGGTGGTCGTGAAGGAGAAGCGGGGACGGCACGGCAACTAAGGCGCCTTCCTCGATGAACACGGGCGACCGGAGCGATCCGGTCGCCCTTCTCGTTTGTGATCCGATCTACTTCTTGGTCTCGGCGGTCTTGACCTTGCCGCCCAGATCCGCGGCGTTGACGAACAGCGCGTGGTAGCCCTTGGTCTCCACTTCCATGCCGTTCAGCGTGACCGTCTTCGCCAGCAGCGGGATGAACACCGACTTGAGCTCGACCTCACCGTCGCGGCGGGGATGGTGCTCCTCGGCCATCACGATGTAGAGCTTCTCGTCGGAATCGACGATGCCGATCGGCTGATTGTTCTGCAGGCACTTGGTGCCGCACGCGACGTGCGCTTCCCCGCGCTTGCCGAGCTGCAAGTAGCACGAGACGTCCACCACTTCGCCGGTGACGCGCTTGGGCTTTCCGCTCTCCAGCACTTTCTTGTTGGCCTCGGCGGTCGCGGCTTCGTACGTCGTGGCCGTCCACTTCACGCTGTCGCTATGGCCGAGCACCGGCACCGTGGCCGGCGCGGTCGCCGCGGCGGGCTGCGCCTGAGTGGGTTTCTTCACTTGAGTGGTCTGGGCCAAGGCGATGGCCGTGGCGACAGCCAGCGTGGCCACGGCCAGAAGCCCAATTCGAATACGCATGACGTTCTCCTTACGAGTGGGATGGTGCGCGTGCACCGAGGATACAGGGCACTCCGGCGCTTTCAAGCGCCGGAGCTGGGCGGCTGGGGAAGCGGCGGCTTGCCGCGGCTCAGACGCCAGGTCAGCAGCGGCGGAGTCATGAGAGTCGTGAGGGCGACCATCACGACGACCGCCGAGTAGATCGCCTCGTTGATGACTCGCTCCCCCGCGATGGTCAGCGTGGCGCCGATGCTCGCGAAGATGAGCCCCACTTCGCCGCGTGGAATCATCCCGAGGCCGACCGCCAGTCGATCGGATCCCTTCTCGAGCACCCCGAGGGAGCAGGCTTGCTTGCCGAGGATCGCCACGAACGTCAGCACGGCCGAGAATCCGAGGATCTCGGCGCGGGCGAAGACGCTCAGGTCCACGCGCATGCCCATGAGCACGAAGAACACCGGGACCAGGAAGTTCGAGAGCGGAGGCAGCAAGACCTCCAGTCCGCGGCGTTCCGGGTCCTGCTGAAGCAGACGTTCGTAGTGTGATCTGTCCACGACCAGCCCGGCCGCGAAGGCGCCCACGATCGGCGCCAGGCCCGCCAGCGCGGCGAGATAGGAGAACCCGAAGCAGATGATCAGCGCGACCGTGAGCAGCAGCCCCTCGCCCCTCAGCTTCGCGGCGAATCGGAAGACGCGTGGCGAGAGCCACTGTCCGATCACCAGAGCGCCGGCCAGGAAGGCGGTGGCCTTGCCGAGGATCACGAGCACGGTGGTGGGAGCGAACGCCACCCCCCGGTTCACGGCCTCGATGATGCCCGCGACGACCGCGAGCACGAGCAGTCCCAGGACGTCGTCGATCACCGCGGCGCCGAGGATGATCCGGCCTTCGCGGCTGTCGGTCTGGCGGAGGTCGGCGAGGACGCGCGCCGTGATGCCGACGCTGGTGGCGCACAGGGTGGCGCCCACGAACCAGTCGGCGAGCAGGTCCTGCTCGGGAAAGAAGGCGCGGGTGACGCCGTAGCCGAGCACCATCGGGGCGATGACGCCGAGAACCGCGACCAGGGACGCAGACATGCCCACGGCGGCCATCCTGCGGATGTTGCTCTCGAGTCCGACCGCGAACAGCAGGAAGAGCACGCCGATCTGAGCCAGGATCTCGATCGCGGGCAGATCGCGAAGACGCTCGAAGCCGTGGAAGCCGAGCAGTCCGAGATTTCCGATCACGACGCCGGCGAGCAGCTCGCCGAGGACCGCCGACTGCCCGAAGCGGGTGAACAAAGCTCCGCCGAGCTTGGCGCTCACCAGGATCACGACCAATGCCGCCAATACCGGCAGCAGGTCGACGCCGTGATCGCTCAGATCAGTCTTCCCGGTTGGGGTGGGCGCCCTTCATGCGCAGCGCAGCGTAGTCGAAGCCGGGGCTGATGATGGCGGTGTGGCACTGGGTGCAGAGCTTCGCCGAGGGCGCGCGCTGGATGACGGTCTTCTTCATCGAGAAGGGCGCGCTCACGTGGAGGCTCCCTGGACCGTGACAGCTCTCGCAGCCGACCGCCGCGAGGCTCGCGTTCGCCGCGCTGTCGGCGCCGGGATAGCCACCGGGGAGTCCCATGCCGGTGACGTGGCAGACCACGCAGGCATCGGTCTTCGCGGGCGGCGCCTTGAGCTTCACCTTGAGCTTCGCCGCCATGGCGGCGACCGCGCCGGTGTCGGCGGCCGCGAGGCGGGCGAGCGCGCTCGCGTGAGCGGTGGCGGACCACGACTGGTGCTCGCGCAGGTGACACGACTGGCATCGCGCGCTGCCCACGTACTCCGCCCGCCGCGCCTCGGACTCGGCGGGGACCTTCTTCTTCGACAGGAAGGTCTTGCCGCCTTCGGTCAGCTCGGCGCCGCCCGCCGGGTGGGTGTGGCAGGTCACGCATGCGCGCTGAGTCTTGCGGGCGTGGTCGGGAAACGCCTGGAGGCGGCTCGCCAGCGCCAGCCCGAGCACGAGCACCGCGGGCGCCAGGATGAGCGCGCTCGCCCGCGTGGCGCGATGGCGCGATCGCCGTGCGGCGCGTTCCCTAGTGCCCATGCGCGACGAGGCCTCCGAAATAGCCGGCGATCGACACCATCACCGCCAGGATCACGCCGATCACCCACGCGAATCGCCGGGTGCCGGCCTTGAGGAGAGAAAGAACCCACAGCACCTGAAGTCCGGCGATGGTGATGCCCTGCTTCTCGTGGAGCTCGACCAGCCACTCCTTCGGCTTGCCTTCGAAATGCTCCTCCGCCGCCTTCCCGGTGAAGTAGGCCGGGATGACCGAGAGCGCGGCCAGCGTCACCAGCCAGAACGCCACCGGCTCGAACTGGGGCTTCCTGCGCGCCACGATCACCATGACCGCGGCCACCAGCGTGAGCACGATGGGAAAGTGGATCACCTTGTTGTGCAGATCGTGGAGGAGGCCTTCCATGAGCGGCGGCATCCTGTAAGGACCGCGGCTCGGGCCTCCCGGAGCGCCCGGAGGGGCCTGCTGCGAGATCGTCCCCGGCGCGCCCGACATCACCGTATCGGGCTCCGTTGGGCTCTGCGCGAATGCGGTCGCCGCGGCGAGCCACAGGGACAGCGTCATGATCCCGGTCAGTTTCTTCATCCTTCGGCCCTCAATCCCCCGCCCACGCGCTCGTGCGCGCGCTCGCTCTCGAGCGCCGGTTCGACGTGGACCACCACGTCGGTGACGCCGGGCCAGCGATCGCGCAGCCGCTTCTCCACCCGGTGGCCGCGCTCGTGGGCCGCGGCCAGCGGCGTTTCCGGGTCCAGCAGGATGTGCAGATCGAGATGGATGTCGTCCGCGGGTCCTCTCGAACGCACGTTGTGCACTTCGCGCACCCCCGGCTCCTGGATCGCCACCGATTCGACCTCCCGCGGATCGAGACGGCGCTCGTCCGAGAGCGTGGACAGCGTGTCCTTCAGAATGCGCACTCCCGCCCTCACGATCAACACCACGATCAATCCGGCCGCGACCACGTCGGCGAAATGGACCTGGAATCGGATGGCCACGAAGCTCACGAGCACCAGCAGCGTGGCGAACACGTCGCTGCCGGTGTGGGCCGCGTCCGACGCCAACAGCTCGCTCTGCAGACGCCGCGCCTCGCGGCGCTCGTAGATCACGACCAGCGCGTTGATCACCAGCGTCAGGCCGAGCACCGCGTAGCCGATCGCGTCGATGCTGGGAAGACGAGGATGACGCAGCCGCTCGATCGCCGCGGTGACGATCTCGAAGCAGCCGAAGAACAGCATCACGGACACCGCCAGCGCGGCGAAAGTCTCGTACTTGCGGTGGCCGTACGGATGGTTGGAGTCGGCGGGACGTCGCGCCACCGAGATGCCGATCAGTCCGATGACGTTGGACGCGGCGTCGAGCAGCGAGTGGATCCCGTCGGCGGTGATGGCGATGGCGCCCGAGCGGTAGCCGTAGGCGAGCTTGGCGATCGCCACCACCACGTTGAGACCGAGGATGACCCACATCACCCGGGCGATCCCGGACAGTCTCTCGGCGGCTCGCGGGCTGAGCGTCATCGCGGTCATGGGCATCGAGGTTGCTCCTCGGCCCGCCAGGATTGCAAGGTATCCGATGGTCGGGCCGCTGCACGCGCCGCGGTTGCGGTATGCTGCTCTCCACGCTCCTCGTAGGACGCACTGTGGAGACTGCGATGAAAATATCGTGGTGGCTGATCCCGTTCGCTCTCGGCGCGCTCTCCTGCTCCTCCGCGCCTCGCCCCGTCTCCGTCTCCGGGACCCCGGTGGACATCCAGTCCCTGGCGGGAGAATGGAGCGGTGAGTACCACGCCGACGGCGGAGGCCGGCAAGGCACCGTCGTGTTCAAGCTCGCCGCCGGCGCCGATTCCGCCACGGGGGACGTGCTGATGTTCCCGCGCGCTCTGCCCTCCGCCGAGGAGACGACCGTGCGCCAGCCGCTGCCTCAGTCGCTGGCGATCCGCTTCGTGCGCGCCGACCACGGCAAGGTGAACGGCGTGCTCAGCCCGTACATCGATCCCGATTGCCAGTGCCGGGCGGATACCGTGTTCGAAGGCAAGCTGTCGGGCGATACCATCGAAGGCACCTACACCGTGGCTCGCAGCGGCGGCGATCCGATCACGGGCACGTGGAAGGTCAAACGAAAGAAGACCTGAGAGCATGAGCTCCACCTGGCCCCAGTTCGTGGGCGGCGTTCCCGCGCACTACGACCGCTATCTGGTGCCGGTGATCTTCGACCCCTACGCCGTCGATCTCGCCGAGCGTCTTACCCGGGTGAGCGGAGGCGAGGTGCTCGAGATCGCGTGCGGGACCGGCGTCGTGACCCAGCGGCTGCGCCAGGTCCTGCCGCGCGAGACCGCGCTGACGGCCACCGATCTCCATGAGGAGATGGTGGAGGAGGCCCGGCGGCGCAATCCCGGCCCGGGAGTGACGTGGAAGGTCGCCGATGGAACGGCGCTGCCGTTCGAGGACAACCGCTTCGACTCGGTCGTCTGCCAGTTCGGCGTGATGTTCTTTCCCGACAAGCTCGCCGGAATGCGCGAGGCGCGGCGCGTGCTGCGCTCGAGCGGCCGCTACGTCTTCAACGTCTGGGACAGTCATGCCGTGAACCCTTTCGGCCGGATCGCGTACGACACCATCACCACGTTGCTGCCCGCGGGCCAGCCACCCTTCTACGACAAGCCGTTCAGCTTCTGCGACGAGCCGGCCATCCGCTCCCTGTTGCGCGACGCCGGCTTCCGCTCCAGCGCGATCGAGCGGGTTCCGATGCGGACGTCCAGTCCGTCGGCGCGCGAGTTCGCCACCGGTCTCGTGCGGGGGAACCCCGTGATCCTCACGATCCAGGAGTGCGGTCTCAGCGACGACGAGGTCATCTCTGCGATCGAGCGCGAGCTGATCCGCGAAGGCGGCGACCTGCCCTATCGCTCGACGAGCCAGGCCCTGGTGGTGACGGCCAAGGTCTAGCTCAGGGCTCGGCGGACCCCGTCTCGCCTCCCTCGGCCACGGCTTTCAGACGCGCCAGCGACGGGATCGTGAAGCTCGACTCGCGGGTGATCACGAGCTCTTCCCGGCCCCAGCGAGACAGCGTCCGGATCGCGGACTCGACCGTGGTCGAGACCAGCTCCGCCACTTCCTGGCGAGTGAGCTGGATCGGGATCTCCACCCCTTCGCCGGCCGGGCGACCCATCCGCGCAGCCAGCGTCAGGAAAAGGCGCGCGATCCGCATCTCGACTCTCTGGCCGCGCATGTCGCCGAGCTTGCGCGTGAGCGCGATCGAAAGACGCGTGAGCTCGCGCATGACGGCGCGCGCGAACTCCGGATGCTTGTCGAGCAGATGGAAGTATTCGGTGCGCGGGATGCGGATCAACGTCACGGCTTCGATCGCAATCGCGCTCGCGGGATAGGGGATGCCGTCGTACACCGCGATCGCTCCGACCGGCTCACCCACATCGAAGATCTCGAGGATCACGTCGCCGCCGGCGCCGTGGCGCACGATCTTCACCCGCCCCTTCACGATGAGGGTGAAAGCATCGGCCGAGTCCCCCGCGCTCCAGATCGTCTCGCCGCGGGCGTAGTCGCGCAGCGACGCGATGGCTTTCAGCCGCGCCAACTCGGCGGGTGACAGGCCGCGAAACATCGGAGTCGAGCGGAGCGCCACGCTCAGCCGCTCTTCCCGGATTTCGGATCGAGCCAACGTCGCACCTCACGGGTGGGTCTCGCGGTCAGGATGGCGGGCTGTCCGCGGGCGCGCAAGTCCCATGAAGCTTGCGACTTGGCGGGAATCGGCCGCGGATATGACGCCGGTCATACCGGGAAAGCGCCGTCGCGACGATCTTCCCGGCGTATGGAGAGCGCACGGTCCAGAGCTCAGAGCCCGTTCGATCGGTTCCGCCGCGATCACCTCCGAGTGCTCACTCGACTGACCGCGATCGAGGAAGCGACCGGGCGCGGCCGCCCCGTCGACGAGACGCGGCTGCGACGCCACCTCGACGGTCTCGGCCGGCAGTTCGACACGCACATGGCCGCCGAGGAATCGGTCTTCTATCCCGTGCTCGCGCGCACACTGCCGGCGACGGAATCTTCGCTACGCCCGTTGAACGACGAGCACACCGACCTGCGCGAGATGCTGGCCGCCCTGCGCGTCACGCTCGGGCGCCCACGAAGCCCTGAGCGCGACGTGCAGATCGGCATCCAGGCACGCGATCTCGTGGACCTCCTGCGCGCGCACATCCGCAAGGAGGAAGTGGTCGTCTTCGATGTCTCGGAGCGAGTGCTCCGGCCCGGGGAGCTTCGGGGTCTCCACCGCAGGCTGAAGTCCTTCCTCCCCGCACGCGCCCGCCTCGCCGAGGCCGGGCGTGAGAAAGGCAAGCACGGGTCATGAACGTCCTGGTTCGAGGTCTGCTCCTCGCGGCCCTCGCAGCCGCGATGGGTTGTGGTGGATCGAAGTCCGCCGACGAGGGGAAGGATGAGGCCCGCGCCTCGACCGGCGGCTCCGGGGCTTCAGCCTCGGCGTCGAAGTTCGACCAGGGGCCCCGCGCCGGTGAATCGGCTGCGAACGAAGAGCTCGCCGAGCGGGGAGAGAAGCTCTTCCAGGAGAAGGGCTGCTCCGCCTGCCACGCCTTCGGCAAGCGCAGCGCCGGACCCGATCTCGCCGGCGTGTCGATGCGCCGCACCGCGCGATGGATGGAAAACCAGATCCTTCACCCCGACGTGATGGTGAAGGAGGACCCGATCTCGCGCGCCATGTTCGGAGAGTTCGCGCTCCAGATGCCGAACCAGGGGCTCACGCCCGAAGAAGCCAAGGCTGTCATCGAGTACTTCAAGCACCAGGACCAGGAAGCGGACGAGGACTGACCGCGTAAAGGAGGCGTACGTCATGAAACGCTGGATCGTCACAACTGTGACCGCACTCGTGCTGGCCGCGGTCGCCCTGTCGCTCGGCTGCGCCGGCTCCGGATCCGCGCGCAAGGGCTCCGCCGCCGAGAAGGTCTACGTGAAGCCGGGTGAGCACGACGCGTACTACGCGTTCCTCTCCGGCGGGCATCACGGGAACATCTACGTCTACGGCTTCCCTTCGTCGCGGCACATCACGACCATTCCCGTCTTCACGCCCGAGCCCGCGGTGGGCTATGGCTACGACGAGGACAGCAAGGCCATGCTGGGCGGACGCACCTGGGGCGACGCGCACCATCCCGGCCTCTCGGAGACCGACGGCAACTACGATGGGCGCTGGCTGTTCATCAACGACATGGTCGGGGCACGGATCGCGCGCATCGATCTCAAGGACTTCAAGACCCGCCAGATCTTCGGTCCGATCCCCAACCTGTCGGCGGCGCACGCCTGTCCCTTCCCCACGCCGAACACCGAATACGTGTTCGCGGCGTCGCGATTCTCCGTGCCGGTTCCGAATCGCGCCACGCGCATCGAGGACTACGGCAAGGACTTCAACGGCATCATCGCCGGCATCAAGGTGGCGCCTGACGACGGCACCATGTCGCTCGGCTTCGAGATCCTGACCCCGCCTTTCGACTGGGACCTGGCGGACGCAGGCAAGGGTCCGAGCCACGGCTGGGAGTTCTTCACCTGCTACAACAGCGAGCTGGCCTTCGATTCGCTGGAGGTGAAGGCGTCGCAGAACGAGATGGACTTCATCGCGGCCGTCGACTGGCGCGCCGCGCAGAAGGCGGTCGACGAGGGCAAGGCCAAGACGATCGGCGGCGCCCCGGTGCTGCATCCGCAAGAAGTGAGGGGCATCATCTATCTGATCCCGGTGCCGAAGAGCCCGCACGGCGTGGACGTGAACCCGACCGGGGAGTACATCTGCGCGAGCGGCAAGCTGCAGGCCGAGGTCAGCGTCTTCAGCTTCGCGAAGTTCCAGGCCGCCATCCAGGCCGAGAAGTTCGACGGCGACCGCGGCGGCATCCCGGTGCTCAAGTACGAGGACGTGCTCGAGGCCAAGGTCCCGGTGGGCCTGGGCCCGCTGCACACGCAGTTCGACGACAAGGGCTTCGCCTACACTTCGCTGTTCCTCGACTCCCAGATCGCCAAGTGGAAGGTCGGCCCGCCGTGGAACGTCGACGACAAGATCGACGTCTACTACTCGATCGGGCACCTCATGGCGTCGGAAGGCGACACCAAGAACCCGACCGGTGAATACGTCATCGCGCTCGACAAGCTCTCGAAGAGCCGCTACCTCTCGGTCGGACCCACTCATCCCGAGGCGGCCCAGCTCATCGACATCCGCGGTCCGAAGATGGAGCTCCTGTACGACTTCCCGACCTATCTCGAGCCCCACTACGCGCAGATGATCCGCGCCGAGAAGCTCAAGCCCATCACCGTCTACCCGATCGCCGAGAACAAGAACAAGGACGCCATCAAGACCGCCGAGGAAGCTCGGATCGTGCGCAAGGGGAACCGGGTCGACGTCTACGCTCTGGCGGTGCGGACGCACTTCACGCCCGACAAGGTCAAGGTCAACCAGGGGGACGACGTCTACTTCCACGTCACCAACCTGGAGCAGGACGACGATATCGCCCACGGGTTCGCGGTGCTGTGGTCCAACGGCAACATGCAGATCGAGCCGGGTGAGACCAAGACCATGCACTGGAAGGCCGAGCAGGTGGGGATCACGCCGTTCTACTGCTCGAACTTCTGCAGCGCGCTGCATCAGGAGATGCAGGGCCTGATCGAGGTCCAGCCGCGCGGCGCGAAGGTGGCGGCGGTCCAGCGACCGGATCCGCGCCAGGTGAGCGAGATCGCGGCGCTCCTCCAGCGATAACGGACGGCAATGAACAACTTCTGGAGTGAGCCTTTCCAGGCCGGGCACCGGCGGCTGATCTTCATCGTGGCCGTGGTGCTGATCCCGGTGTTCTTCATCCCGGTGCTGCCGATCTGGACGATGAGGCTGTGGGCCCCTCAGTATCCTGAGGGGCTCCGCCTCGTCATCTTCGCGAACACGATCAAGGGCGATCTCGACAAGATCAACATCCTGAACCACTACGTCGGAATGCACGCGATCACCGCGAACGACTTCAAGGAGTTCGGCTACATGCCGCTGGCGCTCACGTTGTTCGGGGTCATGGCGCTGATGGCGGCGATCGCGAACCGCCGTGACGTCGCGCTGATCGGATGGGCGGCGTTCACGCTCTTCGCGGTCGTGATGTTCAAGGACTACGCCAACTGGCTCTATCACTACGGACACGACCTGGATCCCCGGGCCGCCATCAAGCTCGATACCTTCACGCCGCCGCTGATCGGCTACAAGAAGATGGCGAACTTCCGCGTTTGGAGCCTGCCCGATCTGGGAGGGATCCTGCTCGGGATCGCCTGGCTGATGGGTCCGTTGGTCGCGCTGCTGGACGTGCTCGGGCGCCGGAAGCGCCTAGCCGCGGGCCGCTCCACGGTGGCTGCCTGAGGCGGGCGAAGTCATGAGCGCGGCACGTCGGGTGCTGCTGGCCCTTGGGTTGACGCCGCTCCTCGCGGCCGGCGCCGCGCAAGCGCGCGTGCTCTTGCCGCCGGAAGGCTCGATCGCGGTCGCGCTCCAGCAGGCGCGCCCGGGAGACACCCTGGTCGTGCCCAAAGGCGTCCATCGCGAGCGCATCCGCATCCAGGTCCCGCTCACGCTCCGCGGCGAGCCCGGAGCGGTGCTGGATGGCGGAAGCGAGGGCTCGGTGCTCACGGTCGAGGCCTCGGGCGCGACGATCGAGGATCTCGAGATTCGAGGCAGCGGCAACCGTGTCATCACGGTGGACAGCGGCGTGCGCGTGCTCGGAGCGTCCGGGGTCCGGCTCCGCCGCTTGATCCTCACCCAAGTGCTCTACGGCATCTCGGCCGAGCGCTCGGACCAGATCTCGATCGAGGATTGCCGGCTCGCGGGCCGCGTGCCCCCGCGTGAGGAGCGCGGCGACGGCAACGGGCTCCACCTCTGGTACTGCCGCGACGCCGTGCTTCGCGGCAACGAGCTGTCCCGGTTCCTCGACGGCATCTACCTGTCGTTCGTGGATCGCGCGCAGGTCGAGAACAATCGGCTGAGCGACCACGGGCGGTACGGGCTCCACACGATGTACTGCCACAACACACGGCTCGTCGACAACGATTTCACTCGCAATGTCGCCGGCATCGCCATCATGTTCTCCAACGGTCTTCACGTGGAGCGCAATCGCATGGTCCGGAACCGGGGGCCTCGCACGTACGGCCTGCTGCTACGCGACTGCAACGGCGGCCGCTTCGAGGCCAACCATCTCGTCGACAACACGGTCGCGATCTTCATGGACAACTCGAATCGCAATCATGTGACCGGCAACCGGCTCTCGGACAACGGCTGGGGCGTGATCCTGTTCGCGTCGTGCGCCGGCAACGAATTCGCCGGCAACGACTTCATCGACAACGACTATCCGCTGGCGCTCGACATGCGGCGCACCGACAACCGGTTCGACGACGGGCGGCGAGGCAACTACTGGAGCGGGAGCGCTCCGTACGATCTCGACGCCGACGGCGTCAGCGATGCGCCTCACTCGCCGGTGAGCGCATTCGCGTTCGTGTCCAAGCAATATCCTGATCTTTCGATCCTGGCTCGCAGCCCCGCGGTCGTCGCCTTGTCGGTCGCCGAGCGGGTGTTTCCGTCGCTCCAGCCGAGCGAGGCGGTGGACCGTTTTCCCAGCGTGCGCCCCACGGTGGCGAGCCCATCCGAAGCCGGAGAGCGCCGCGGCGCCCGCCGCAGCTGGACCGCGGCCTTGGCCTTCTCTCTGTTGCTCGGGATGGGGCTCGCCGGCTTCACCCGGCGCCGGGAGGTCCCGTGATCCACGCCGCGGGTCTGGTCAAGCGCTACGGCGCGGTGGTCGCGGTCGACCATCTGTCATTCGACGTGAACGCGGGGGAGACGTTCGCGCTCGTCGGACCCAATGGCGCCGGGAAGACCACGACGCTCCGCCTGCTCCTCGGTCTCTCGCTTCCCGACCAGGGGACGATCACCATCGGCGCCCGGCGTCTTCCGCCCAACCACCCCGAGGCTCGCGCCGCGCTCGGTTACGTGCCGCAGAAGGTCGAGTTCCCCCGCGGCCGCACGGTGACCGAGGTGCTGCGGTTCTTCGCCCGTCTGCGCGGACTCGATGCGCGCGCGGTGGACCGAGCTCTCGAGCGGGTGGGCCTTTCCGAATTCGCGTCGCGCCGGGCGACCGAGCTCTCCGGTGGATACACGCAGCGGCTCTCGCTCGGCCAGGCGCTGCTGGCCGATCCTTCCCTGCTCGTTCTCGACGAGCCCACGGCCAGCCTCGATCCGGAAGCGACCTGGGAGTTTCGATCGCTGGTCGAGCAGCTGAGAGCCGAGGGCAAGACGATCCTCCTGTGCTCCCACCTGCTGTCCGAAGTGGAGCGCGTCGCCGACCGCGTGCTGATCCTGGTGGAAGGCCGTGAGGCCGCGCTCGAGCGGATGGACGAGCTGCGCACGCGCCAGGAAGCCGCGGCGCGGCGCGCCCTCGAAGGCCACGCCCGCAACGACGGAGCGATGTCCCTCCCCACGCTCGAGGAGGTCTTCCTCTCGGTGGTGCGCAAGGAGAGGGCCGATGCGTGACGTGGCGCGTGTCGCATGGAACGCGCTCATGCTCGCGGCGCTGGCTTCGTGCGCCGCTCGCGGGCCCAAGCCGATCGCGGTCGGCGCCGAATGCGCCGCTTGCGGCATGTCGATCGGCGATCTTCGCTTCGCCTGCGAGAGACAAGCCGGCGGCTGGTCCCAGTACGACTCGATCGAGTGCCTGCTCGACGACAAGAAGCCGGGCCCGATCTGGCTCGCCGACTACGACACGCAGACGCTCGCCCCGGCCGAGTCCTTGTGGGTGGTGAAGGGTGACTTTCCCTCACCGATGGGCGGCGGCCTCGCCGCTTTCCGCTCCCGCGCGGCCGCCGATCGAGTCGCCTCGGAGACGGGCGGCCGGGTGTCGCGACTCCCCGATGTGAAGCGGGAACCGGCGCCATGAAGCGCTATCTCACGCTGTTCGCCATCAGCCTGGCGATCGCGGTGGCGCTGGCGATCGTGGCCAGGAGGCCGCGGAGCCGTCCGGCCGCGCCCGTGGCGCTGGCGGTTCCCGAGGCGGCGCTCGAGCTGGCGATCGAGCACGGCGCCATGGTGCCGAGCCGCGCGGCGGTGCCCAAGGAGCACCGGGTGCGGCTCGCGGTCGAGAACCGCGACGACGAGACGGCGACGCTCTCGCTCGCCGGCTACGAGGACCGGCTCGCGCCCCGCGCGATCGCGCCGGGTGCGCGCTGGGACACCACGTTCGTCGCCGACCGGCCGGGCGAAGGCTTCGCCTGGCTCGTGGACGGCAAGCTCGCCGGCCAGTTGACGGTTTCGGGGTCTCACCTGGTGGAAGGACACCGGTAATGCGTGGCGTCGACATGCGCCGCGTGCGGGTGATCGCAGGCGACGAGTTCCGGCAGGCGCTCGAGAGCCGCTGGCTGTTCGGCTTCACGGCCGTGCTCGCGGGCCTCGTGCTCGGGCTCTCCTTCTTCGGCCTGGCGCAGAGCCGCGAAGTCGGCTTCCAGGGCTTCGCGCGGGTCACGCTGAGCCTGATGAACCTGGTGCTCTTCATCGTCCCGCTCACCGGTCTCGTGCTCGGCGTCACCAGCACCTCGAGTGCTCACGGCGCGCTGTCGCTGCTGCTCGCGCAGCCGGTGAGCCGGACCGAGGTGCTGCTCGGCAAGTTCCTCGGTCTCGCGGCCGCGCTCACGGTGGCGCAGGCGGTGGGATTCGGCGCCGGCGGTCTCGTGGTCGCCTTCTACGCCGGATCCGAGCAATCGCTCGGATTCCTCGTGCTCACCGGCCTGTCCATGGCGCTCGGCTGGCTGACGGTTTCCACGGCGCTCTTCATCGCCGTGCTCTGGCCGGACCGGCTCAAGGCCATGTCCGCCGCACTGTTGCTATGGCTCCTCATGGTGGTGGCGTACGACCTCGTCGTGCTCGGGGCCACGACGCTGCTCCAGGGCGTGCCGCTCCAGAGCGTGCTGTTTCCGGCTCTGCTGCTCAATCCCGTCGACCTGGCCCGGGTGCTCACCATGCTGGCGATCGGATCGGGAGCCCTGTTCGGGCCGACCTCGGCGGTTCTCATGAAGAGCTTCGGCAGCACGGGCGGCATTGCGCTCGGGCTGCTGGTGCTCACGCTCGAGAGCGTGATCCCGCTCGTGATCGCGGCTCAGGTGTTCCGAAGAAGGGATGGGTAGAGCGCCTCAGCCGTACCAGGTCCTCTTTCCGATCGGAGTCGTGTTCGCTCTGATCGGCCTCGGCGCATGGCCCGCGCACGTCTTCGGGCTCTTGCCTTATCCGGGCGCGCTGCACCGGAGCCTGATGATCCAGGGCTTCGAGACCAGCTTCATCCTCGGCTTCCTCCTCACCGCGATGCCGGCCTTCACGCACGGGCCCCGCTGCCATCCGCTCGAGCTGGCATGGGGCGTGTTCTCGATGGTGGGCTTCGGCGTCGCCGCCTTCTTCGCCGACGAGACCGCGGCGCAAGAGTTCTTCCTCTTCGCTCTCACGCTGCCACTCTTCGCCGGTGGCCGGCGCGTCCTCGGGAATCCGCAGAAGCCGCCGGAAGAGTTCGCCTTCGTCGCGTTCGGACTGGCGCTCGGGCTCCTGGGCGGCGCGCTGCGGCTCGCCGAGTCGCTGGGCGTCGTGTTTTCGCTGCCGGCGCGCTTGCCGGAGCGCCTGCTCTCGCTCGGCATGGTCCTGTCTCTGGTGGTGGGCGTGGGAAGCCTCCTCGTCCCCACCTTTGCGGGAATGCGCGATCCACTGGTGATTCCCGGTGTGGCGAAGGCCCACGAGCGCGCCGGGCGCCGTGCGTTGTACGCGGTGATGATGGCGGTGCTCGCGCTGGCCTTCGTCCTGGAGAGCGCCCATCGGCCGACCCTCGGCATGGCCATGCGGGCCACGGCAGTCACCGTGATGGTGACCTGGGTGTGGAAGCTCTACCGGCTGCCGCGACGGGATGCCGCCGGATTCGTGCTTTGGGGCGCGGGGTGGTTCCTGCCGCTGGGGCTCCTGGGCGCGACGCTCGATCCGCTGCACGCCGTCGCCCTGCTCCACTTCACCTACATGGGAGGCTTCGCGCTGCTCACGATCGGGATCGGGACACGCGTCATCGTCTCGCACGGAGGACACGCGCTCGAGCTCGAGCGCCGCGTGCTCGATGTGCGGTGGCTGAGTCTGTTCCTCATCGCGCTGGCGCTTCGCGTCATCGCCGATTTCGCCACGGCGCACGTGGCCAGGGCATGGGCCGCGAGCGCGGTGCTGCTGATCGCCGCCTGCGGATGGTGGGCCTGGAGAGTCCTCTCGCTGCGATCGCAGCGACGCGAGGTCGGGCCGAAGACGGTCTAGCGGATCTTCACCACCCTCGAGCTTCTGCTCTCGCCGCCGCTCACGGCCCGCACGAAGTAGATCCCCGGGCTCGCGTCGCGACCTTCGCTCGAGCGGCCTTCCCAGGTGAGCACGCGCGTGCCGGCCTCGGCCCGGCCTTCGAAGACGCGGGCCACGTGCCGCCCCTGCAGGTCGAGCACGTCGACCACCGCGTGCCCCGCGTTCGACATCTCGAGCACGAAGCTCACCCGGCCGGAAGCGGGGTTTGGCCACGGCGAGCGGAGCCCCAGCCGAGCCGGAAGCTCACCGGGGAATGGCGCAGCGCCGAGCGCCTGCTGGGTCGCGTCGTAGAGCGTGAGATCGTCGATGGCCGCTTCCACGACCGAATACGCGCTCTTCTCGGAGGCCACGAAGCGCACCTTGACCTGCGCGGTGGGCGCCACGTGATCGGCGATGCGGACCGCGCCTTCCTGCCAGTGGGCGTGCATGCCGGTGATGCGCTTCGCCAGCGTCCAGCTGCCGCCGTTGTTGCCGCTCATCAGCACGTCGAGGTAGTCGCCGGCATCGTTGGTGTTGGTGAAGAACCAGAACCAGAAGCCGATCGTGGGCATGGCCATGCCGGTCGCGTCCAACGCCGGGCTGGTCAGCGTCGTGAGGCCGTCGAGATCGTGACCTTCGATGTCGGTGGACAGCGTGCCCTGGCCGGTCACGAAGCAGCGCGTGCCATTGGGCGTGCGATCGTTCTCCGGCTGCACCGGGCCGGGATACAGGCCCTCCGCCTCGCGATGTCCCTCGTGCGCCAGCGGGACCCCGGGACGCGTGAACGCGCCGGTCACGGGAGGCGACGTCATCGACACGGGCCCCTGATCCGCGACCTGGGTGCCGAGCGGATCGACCCACTGCCATTGCCCCGAGATGTTGTCGTTCGCGTCGTCTCCCGGCGCTCCCACCGTCCAGCCGGCCGACGATTCGATCGGATTCCAGAGCGCGACGGGCGGCAGCGTGAATGACAGATCCGTCGGTCCCGGGCCGATCGTGCGCACGAAGCGGAGCGGGATGTACCCGGGAGCGGTGACGTTGACGCCATACGGGCCGACCGGGACGTCGCTCAGCTCGAAGTGCCCGCTGGCATCGGTGTGCGTGTGCAGGTTCGTGTCGTCGAGCGAGATCCCCGCCTCCTCCAGCGGGCCTTGTCCCCCCTGCACCATGCCGGTGAAGTCGGCCCTGGCGAGCGGCGCCAGCGTCACGGTCACGGTCTCGCGCACGGCGATGACGGCGTTGCGCGTGATCTGCGCGTTCGCGTACCCGAAGCGCTTGGCGGTGATGGTGTGCGAGCCCGGGTCGAGCGCGAACACCGCGACTCCAAAGGCGGTGGTGGTGAGCGACTCCTGCGCGGCGCCGCGATAGAGCGTTGCGCCCGCGATCGGCTGCCCGTTGCTCGAGTCCACCACTTTGACCCGCAGCAGGCCGTAGTCGCGGCGCGGGCGATACACCCAGAGTCCGGTCTGCATGTCGCTCGCGATCACGGTGCCGGAAGGAAAGTACGGGCACACCGCCCATACGCCGTCGTAGTTGCCCGAGGGACCGGCGTAGGAATCCGCGAAGCCGAACTCCGCCGGATGACCGGGATCGCTGGCGTCGAGCACGCGGATCCCCTCGGTGTAGTTCGACACGTAGATCTCGTCGTCCTTCACGTGGACGTTGTGGACGATGGCCGCGGGATTGGAGGTGTAGCGGTTGAAGAGAACCGGGGCCGAGAGGTTGGAGATGTCGAAGATCTTGAGCGGCTCGCCGTTCTTCTCGTCGGTGATGTAGAGCCAGTTGCCGGTCTTGTCGGGCCAGGAGTTGTGGGTGAAGCCGCCGGGATAGTGCCAGGCCGCGATCTGGACGGGTGCTCCGGGATTCGTGAAGTCGAAGATGCGGTGGATCCCGTAGTAGATCGACGAGGCGTAGAGGCGGTTGCCGATCGGCACGCTGTCGTGCACGTACACCGAATCGTCGTTGCTCGGACCGATCGGTGTGCTGGGCCAGGTCGCGAGCGGCGCGGGCGCTTCGGGACTGGCGAGCGAGAGGATCCGCATGCCCGAAGAGGGATAGGCGCCCAGCCCGGCGTTGTAGCGGGTGCCGTTGCAGACCAGGATCGCGCGCGTGGTATCCACCGACACGGTGTGGGACCGGGCGAAGCCGGTCGCATACGTCGACGCGAGCACCGGATGCTCGGGATCGGTCATGCGGATGATCTGGATGCCCTCGCCGGCCCCGAAGCCCTCGGTGACCACGTACATCCAGCTCCGGTACTGCTTCATCTCCCGCCATTTCGAGGCCGGACCGGGGATGAAGCCCACCTGGTAAGCGGCCGCTGGGTCGGTCACGTTGTAGAAAGCGGTTCCCGTACCGGTGCCGATCACGGCGTATTCCCTGCCGTCGTGGTGTATGTAGGACCAGCACGACGAGTAGTTCCAGTTCCCGGGAGACGGGTTGGCCGGAGGGTAGTTGTCGAAGTGCGCCTTGAGCTCGAAGTTACGCAGGGTCAAGGCTCGGCCCGGGACCGGAGCGAGCAAGGCGGCCAGGGCCGCGGCGCAGGTCAGGATACGGAGATGGGCGGCGCCTGGTGGTGACTTGATCCCAGGGGTCATGTGCGGGACGAATGATAGGGCCTCCCGTCCCCGCTCTGCTAGAGTCGGCAGCCCAGGAATACGGCCGTGGAGGGCGTTGCCTCACTTGAAGCGTTCGATCCTGCTGTGCGTCAGCGTCTTGGCTCTGGTCACCGGCTGCGGGGAAGAGACCTTCGAGGCACCACCGGACTGCACCGGCCGTTTTCTCGTGGCCTACGCGCGGATGCCGGCCCCCGATCAGGGTGACCTCTACCTCTTCGACCACGACGGCCTGGGGTTCCATCTGCTGCCCGGCATCAACAGCACCTCGCAGCAGGAGCTGAACCCCACGCTGAGCCGCAACGTGCGGTTCATCGCCTTCGAGCGCGTGCTGACGGTCTCGGACCACGACATCCTGGTCTACGACCGATGCCAGGCATCACTCGTGAACCCGCCCAACCTCAATACCACCGGCATCGAGCGCGACCCGGCATTCAGCGGCGACGGCAACAAGCTGGCGTTCGTGCGCGACACGCTCTCGCGGCGTGAAATTCGCCTCTACGACGGGGTCACCGACCGTCTGGTGCCGCTGCCCGGCATCGAAGGGAGCGGCAGCTACCTGGACTCGAGCCCCGTCATCAACCAGAACGCGACCCTGATCGTCTTTTCGCGGTTCCAGGCCGACGATGACGTGCTCGTCTACGACGCGGTGAACGACAGCCTGATCGACCTTCCGGATCTGGCATCGGCGGGGAGCGACGTGGATCCATCGATCACGCCGGACGGCCGCTACCTCGTGTTCGCCTCGGACCGCTCGAGCCCGGGGGACTACGATCTCTACCTCTACGATCTCCAGCTGCGCAGCTTCCTCACGCTGCCCGCCGCCGCCAACACGGCCATGACCGAGCGACACCCGAGCGTCAACTACAACACGGACCGCATCGTCTTCGAGTCGAACCGCACCGGGACCCAGGGAAGCATGGACATCTACCTGCTCACCCGCAGCTCGGGGAACGTCACTTCTTCAGGTTCATCGCCCACCACCGACGCCCAGCCATGGATCGCATGGCAATAGGCCGCGCGTGATCCGAAGCTTCGGCCGCGCGCTCGGAATCGTCATCGCAGTCATCTTCGCGCCAGGCTGTGCCTCGAATTCCGATCCCAACCAGCCGGGCGACGGCGACCGGCCACCGATTCGGATCGCCTTCCTCAGCGAGCGACCGCCGAGCCCCGCGTTCGCGAGCGACATCTACCTCTACGACGCGTCGACCGGAGGCCCCGCGTTTTCACCACCCAACCTGAATACCGCCAGCGTCGAGGGGCCGTGCGCGATCTCGGGCGATGGCCGCCATCTGGCCTTCTGGACCAACCGCCAGCCCACGGGCTCGCTCGCCGTCATGCTCCTCTACGACATCCAGACCGGCGCCATCACGCTGCCTCACTGGGCCACCACGCTCCAGCAGGTCAACAACCCCGCGCTCACCCGTGATGGCCGCTATCTCGCGTTCCAGTACCAGGTCGGCGGATCCGATCTGTTCATCGGGATGGAGGACCTGGTCGGGGACTCGCTGCTCCCGCTGCCCAGCCTGAACCAGCCCGGAGTCCTCAGCTTCGATCCATCGCTGAGCGCCGACGGCAAGCTCATGGCTTTCGCGTCCGTTCGATCCGGCGGCGGCGGCGGCGGCTTCGATCTCTTCCTCTACTCGGTGCCGGGAGACAGCCTGATCCCGCTGCCCGGGATCAATTCGCCGGCCAGCGATCTCGCCCCGTCCCTGAGCGGAGACGGTCGCTACCTCGCGTTTCAGTCGGGCCGCGTGGGGCAGAATGGCGGCGTGCTCGATGTGTTCCTCTACGACCGGCAAACGCAGAGCCTGGTGTCGCTTCCGGGCGCCAACACGGCGCTCGCCGACTATCTCCCTTCGCTCTCGCCCGACGGCCGTTACCTGGTGTACACCACGGACTCCTTTGGCGGGCGCGACATCCGCGTCTACGACATCGGCGCCAGGCGGCTCCTGAACCTTCCGAAACTCAATGATCCCTACTTCTACGATTACTTTCCGTCGGTCGCCAATCCCTGACCGGAGTCGGGCATGACGACTCGTCGCGATTTCCTGCGCCGTATCTCGCTGGCCACCGCCGCCGCCATGGCGCCGACCGGTCTCGAGGCGCTCTGCGCCCGGATGGCCTCGGGGAAGAGCATCCAGTCTTCGGGCTTCGGCCGGCTCGTCGCCGATCCTTCGGGATTGCTCGATCTGCCCGAAGGCTTCCGTTACCGCTCCTTCTCGAGCGCGCGCCTCGGCACCACTTCGGACATGCAGTTCAGTCAGACGCTCTCGAACCGCGAGCCGGTTCCGGCGCTCCATGACGGCATGGCGGTCTTTACCGGCCGCGACGGAATGATGGTGCTCGTGCGCAATCACGAGATGGATCCCGGCCAGATCCCCGCCGTGGCGCCTGGCCGCACGCCGCGCTGGGACCGCCTCGGCACGGGCGGCACGACGACCCTGTGGGTGAACGCGAACGGCGAGCTGGTGCGGAGCTTCGCGAGCCTCGCCGGCACCTTCCGGAATTGCGCCGGAGGCGCCACGCCGTGGGGCTCGTGGCTCACGGCGGAGGAGTGCGTCTACACGCCGGGCCCTGTGGATCCCCACGTGCACCATCAGCGCCCCGACGTGGCCGAGGCTCACGGGTACATCTTCGAAGTCGATTCGCGCGCCGAGGACCTGGTGCCGCCGAGGCCCATTCGCGGCATGGGCCGCTTCTATCACGAGGCGCTGGTGGTCGACCCGGTGACGGGATTCGTGTACCTCACCGAGGACCGCACCGACGGCCTCTTCTACCGCTATCGGCCGCACCTGATCACGTCGCGGCGCAAGAAACCGGGCGAGCTGACCACCTTCGATCTCCACGAAGGCGGCGTGCTCGAGGCGCTGCGGCTCCCGGACCATCCCAAAGCACGGACGCAGAACCACGAGGACGGTCCGCCGCGGTTCACTCCCGGAAAGTGGATGCGCATCGACTGGGTCGCCATTCCCGATCCGGAGCCCAAGGTCGACATGGAGCGAGATCCCAACGACCGCGAGCGCGATCCGACGAAGCGGGTGGGGCGCACCGCCTCGGGCTCCACGCGCGCGCAGGGCACGGCGCTCGGCGCCGCGCAGTTCTCGCGCTGCGAAGGCATCACCCGCATGGGACGGCATCTCTACTTCTGCGCCACCAACGGGGGCAGCGCCGGCGCGGGTCAGGTGTGGAAGCTCGACCTCGGCGGCAACCGCCTGTCGCTCGTGCTCGAGCCCAACGATCGCAATCTCCTCGACGGTCCCGACAATCTCGCGGTCGCGCCAAACGGCGATCTGCTGGCGTGCGAGGACGGCACCGGCGAGAACTTCGTGGTCGGCATCACGCCGCGCGGCACCTGCTATCACTTCGCGCGGAACGCCTACAATCGCAGCGAATTCGCCGGCGCCTGCTTCTCGGCCGACGGGCGCACGCTGTTCCTGAACATCCAGGACCCGGGTGTCACCTTCGCCATCCAGGGTCCCTGGCAGGGCCGCAAGGCCTGACCGCAGGCCCACTTAACCCATTGCAATTATTTTGCTTGGATCATCGACTGCACCCTTGTGCCCTAGCTTCCTCTTTCTTATGATGGGCGCGTCGAAACGAACCCACGGAAGGCCCGCCTCGCTCGCCCTCGCGAGCGCCCGGAACGTCGCCAAGGCGCGGCAAGCAGGAGAGATCTCATGGGTGTCCCATCGAAGAACGTCACCAGCGTTTTCGCTCGAGCTCGCCGGTCCGGCGTCTCTTGCGCCATGCGCCGAAATGTCCGGAGCGCGCAGGAAGACGTGGCGAGCCAAGGATCGACGACTCGGCCTCGCGATGCGATGTTTGCTGGACGGAATCGCGGTGCGTGGACCGCAGCCGCATTTCGCGTGAGGAATTTCGGTCTTGATGCGGCAACGCGCATCGGTGGTATAAAGCTCGGCACCGTTTGCGACGGGATCACTTCTCTCGCGCGCTCGGCGAATCACCTTCCAATCACGCAGACGACAGGTCTTCAGCCAGAGTCGGTGCGGGCGAGGCCGAGCCTCCTCAATCCCCCTCGGGGGGCACGGCATCGCGAGAACATGGAAGGCAGCACTCGACAGGGAGGTCCGCAATGACTCAAATGCTCGACAAGGCCATGGCCTCTTCCAGCTCCAGCAGTGGAGCCGCGCCCACCAAGGCAGGCCTCCGCGTGCCCCGTCGCTACACCAGGCCCGGAGTGAATCCTCTCGACGAGGTCCGGTGGGACAAGCGGCGCACGGTGATCACGAATCCCGACGGCTCCGTGGTGTTCCAGATGGACGACGTCGAGGTGCCCGAGGAGTGGTCACAGCTCGCCACCGACATCGTGGTGAGCAAGTACTTCCGCAAGGCGGGCGTGCCCCAGACCGGACACGAAGTCAGCGTGCGCCAGGTGGTGCACCGCCTCGCCCACACCATTCGCGCATGGGGCGAAGCGCAGCGCGTGTACTTCGTGGGCTCCGAAGACGCGGAGGCGTTCGAGGCCGAGCTGGCCTACATGCTGGTCCACCAGATCGGCGCCTTCAATTCGCCGGTGTGGTTCAACTGCGGGCTCCACCACGAGTACGGCATCAGCGGCTCGGGCGGGAACTATTTCTTCGACCCCGACACGCGCACCGTCAAGACCACGGCCGACTCCTACTCGAGGCCTCAGGTGTCGGCGTGCTTCATTCAGTCGATCGGCGACGACCTCATGTCGATCTTCGAGCTCGCCCGCAACGAAGCCCGGGTGTTCAAGTACGGCTCCGGCACCGGCACCAACTTCTCGAAGCTGCGGGGACGCATGGAGAAGCTGTCGGGCGGCGGCACGTCGTCCGGGCTCATGAGCTTCCTCGAGGTGCTCGACAGGGGCGCCGGCGCCACCAAGTCGGGGGGCACCACGCGCCGCGCGGCCAAGATGGTCGTGCTCGACCTCGATCATCCGGAGATCCTCGACTTCGTCCGCTGGAAGGTGCGCGAGGAGAAGAAGGTGGCCGCCCTGGTCGCCGCCGGATTCTCCTCCGACTTCAACGGCGACGCCTACGCCACGGTGTCGGGGCAGAACTCCAACAACTCGGTACGCGTCTCGGATCGCTTCATGGACGCGGTGATCAACGACGGCCCGTGGAAGACCACGCTGCGCACCACGGGCGAGGTGCACGAGACGCTTCGGGCCCGCGAGCTGTGGCGCGAGATCGGCCAGGCCGCGTGGCAGTGCGCCGATCCTGGCGTCCAGTACGACGACACCATCCAGCGATGGCACACCTGCAAGGCCACGGGACGGATCAACGCCACCAATCCTTGCAGCGAGTTCGTGTTCCTCGACGACACGGCGTGCAACCTGGCGTCCATCAACCTCATGAAGTTCCTCAAGGAAGACGGAACGTTCGACATCGAGGGGTACCGCCACGCCAACCGCGTCTTCTTCCTGGCTCAGGAGATCCTGGTCGGCTTTGCCTCTTATCCGACCGAGAAGATCGCGGAGAACTCGTACCGTTTCCGGCCGCTGGGGCTCGGCTACGCCAATCTCGGCACGCTGCTGATGATGCAGGGCTTCCCCTACGACAGCGACGCGGCCCGCAGCTACGGCGCCTGCATCACCGCGATGATGACCGGCGAGGCCTACGCCATGTCGGCCGAGATCGCCTCCAGCGCCGGAGCGTTCGAAGACTACGAGCAGAACCGCGAGAGCATGATGGACGTCATGCGGCTCCACCGCGACGCGGCGCGCGGCATCGACGCCACGCTCGCGCCGCGCGAGATGCGCGCGGCGGCCATCGAGTGCTGGGACCGCGCGGTCGCGGCCGGCATGCTGCACGGCTATCGCAACTCGCAGGCCACGGTTCTGGCGCCCACCGGCACCATCGGGCTGCTTATGGACTGCGACACCACCGGGGTCGAGCCTGATTTCGCGCTGGTCAAGTTCAAGAAACTGGCGGGCGGCGGATACTTCAAGATCGTGAACCAGTCGGTGCCCGCGGCGCTCAAGCGCCTCGGCTACGACGACGCGGCGATCCAGAAGATCGTGCGCCATGCCATCGGCACCGGCAGTTTCGAGGGCTCGGTCCACGTCAACCGCGCCACGCTCATGCAGCGGGGCCTGCTGCCGGTCGAGATCGACCGCATCGAGCGCGCGCTGCCGGCCATGCTCGACGTGCGCTTCGCGTTCGTGCGCGGCCTGCTCTCCGACGAGACGCTCGAGCGACTCGGCATCGCCAAGGCCGAGCGCGAGAAGCCGCTGTTCAACGCGCTGCCCTTCCTCGGCTTCACCGAGCAGCAGATCGAGGAGGCCAACGAGGCGATCTGCGGCACGCTGACGGTCGAGGGAGCGCCGGGTCTCAAGGCCGAGCACCTGCCGGTGTTCGACTGCGCCAATCGCTGCGGTCCCAAGGGCACGCGCTACATCGCCTCGATGGGTCACGTGCGGATGATGGGCGCGGTGCAGCCTTTCATCTCGGGCGCCATCAGCAAGACCGTGAACCTGCCGCAGGACGCCACCGTCCAGGACGTCGAGCAGACCTACTTCGAGTCCTGGAAGCTGGGCCTCAAGGCGGTGGCGCTCTATCGCGACGGCAGCAAGCTGTCCCAGCCGCTGGTCACCGGCAAGGCCGCCGAGACCGAGTCCACGTCGCCCACCTCGCCGCCCAAGCTGCGCCGGCGTCGTCTGCCCAAGCGCCGCCATGGCTTCACGCAGGAGGCGCGGATCGCAGGCCACAAGGTGTTCCTCCGCACCGGCGAGTACGAAGACGGCACGCTGGGCGAGATCTTCATCGACATGCACAAGGAAGGCGCCGCCTTCCGCAGCATGATGAACTGCTTCGCGATCTCGGTGTCGATGGGCCTCCAGTATGGCGTGCCGCTCGAGCACCTGGTGGACCAGTTCGTGTTCACCCGCTTCGAGCCGGCCGGCCGGGTGGAGGGCCACGAGAACCTGCGCGCCGCCACCTCGGTCATCGACTACGTCTTCCGGGCCCTCGGCGTCGAGTACCTGGGGCGCAACGATCTCGCCCACATCGTGACCGAGGACATGCGGGGCCAGGAGCCAAACAACAAGCACGCCACCGGACATCCCGTGGGACGCGAGCACCGCAAGGACAACGGGGGCACGAAGACGGCGCACCTTCCCGGGCCGGCGACGGCCAGCACGCTGGGACCTGGCGAGACCATGCTGGGTGGAGGCCAGGACCAGATGCTCGACAAGTTCCCCGGCGACGCGCCCGCCTGCGACCAGTGCGGCCACATCACGATGCGCAACGGCACCTGTTACAAGTGTCTCAACTGCGGCAACTCGATGGGGTGCTCGTAGGCTCCAGCCGGATGTAATTCCTGGCTCTCCCCAGGGAGAGCCAGGAGTTACAAACCGGCGATCGGGTCACAGTTCCCAGGGAGCGAGTAATGGATTACACGCCAGGGCATCGATGCTCCGGCAACTCATGGATGAAGTTCCTCTACGCTGGTGAATTGGCGGCATTCATCGTCTTTTGCTGGTTACCGGTCTTCGGGCTGGCTGCGGTAGTTCAGTGGCGTCTTCTCGCGTCCCGTCGCCAGATCGCGAGGTAACGCACGATCGAGACGACTCGTCGCAGAGTTGGCCTGCCCGCGCCCTCTATCGGTGGGCGCACTGTCGTTGAGTTGCCACAGACTTGGTTCGACTCCGACCAACTCCTTGACGAGGCATTAGCAGACGGTCGAGAATCCGCATTCGTTCGGGTTGTTGAGCCCTTGATCCGCATCTCAGAGCGCTGCGATATAGAACAATTTCAAAAGGGTGCGTGCTTTGGCTTCTACTGCCCCCAGCGATCCTAATGGGTTCCGGGCCGCGTTGATCCTCGTCTGTGCCCTCTCGGCAATGGTTGGCACGCGTCCGACCGAGGCTCAAACCACCGCCAGCGCCTCCTGGCAGGACTACCGCGAGTGCCGATCGACGTCATCGCCCCTCCTGATCGACACCAACGCGCTGACGTATAGCGCGTCCTTTTCCTCTCTCTTCATCGCAGGTGAGCACGGCTACTACAATTGGTGTTATCAACTAGTGATCACCCAGCCTCGAACTATTGAGATAACTATCGATCCCAATGACGCATGCCCGGGCCATAACTACGAGGTATACATTAACGACACCAACATTGGCAGTACGAGTCAGTCATGGGGTGGCTTTTGGGGATACTTCGGAACGTGTGGCCCTGAAGGGGGAACATGCAATCAGCCGCAGCCTGGCGGCACGTACACGTACACATTTCCATGCTCAGGTACATACGTCATTCGTGCTCGCGATTCCGGTATCGATTTCAAGCCCCATTCCGTGGCAGTAAGCTGTGTGATGCATCCTCCCATCATCAATTTCTCATGGCAGCTGACCACGCCTCAAGGTCCTGGGGCCCTAGCGGAGCCGAACACGGGCGCGCTCGTTTCCGGTCCCGTCAAAGAAGCATCATCTGTCGGTGCAGAGCGATCGGCGACAGCACAGGGTACCCAGCAGTCGCTTGTCGCCGCATGCCCGCCGATCCACCTCCAGGACGTCATCAATGCGAT
>DASTBI010000097.1 GCA_035712145.1 Candidatus Eisenbacteria bacterium
AAGAGAGGAGGTCACGATCCCCCACTCGGTGCTGGTCGGAGGCGCCTCGGTCAACTACTCGCGCCAGGCCCGGAAGGAGGGCGCGGTGGTCCGCACGTTCGTGGCCGTCGGCTACGACGTGCCCTGGCGCCAGGTCGAGGCAATGCTGGTCGACGCTGCGGCGCGTGCGACCACCGTCCAGCGCGAGCCCCCTCCACGAGTGTTGAAGAGCGCCCTTTCGAACCACTCTGTCGAGTATCAGCTGCTGTTCCAGGTCGCACGGGCCCAGGACCGCTACACGGCGCTCTCCGACGTGCACGCGAACATCCTCGACGCGTTCAATGAGCACGGCGTGCAGATCATGACGCCGGCTTTCGAGGGGCAGCCCGCGAATCGTCTGGTGGTGCCGCGGAGCCAGTGGTTCGCCGCCCCGGCCACGCCCGAGGACGGCGGCGGCGGGCGGCCGGGATAGACCGATCCGGTCGTCCCTCGGGCCGCTGAATCTGGGCGTTCACGGAGGTGCGTGCAGGCTGCTCAGTTCGCGGCCGCTGCTTCCTTGGATTTCTTTCGGGACACGTTCCAATAACCGGAGGTGAGTTCCCCGGTTTCGACATTGCGGCTCGAGTAGTTTCCTTCGATCCGGTCTCCGGTCATCCGCCCCATGAACCACGTCATCAGTGTGCATTGGCAATCGGGGTCTTCGTACGGGTCGAGGTAGCCATACACGCTGTCGCCAGCGGCGTGCACGAACGAGATGTTCAGGCTGTGATGCTCGGGGTGCGGAGCGGCGACGACTCCTTCCCGCTTGACCGTTGTTTGCACCGGCTGTCGGGGCACCATGAGGACCTCCCCAAAGGCCGTGTCCTTACCAGCGGCGAGCGTGAAGTAAATGCTCCCGTGTCGGCCGGTCTCTCGGCTGTAGTAATCGCCGTGCCAGGTTCCGGCGAGCCGTGAGACCTGCGTCGCGGCTCCGGTGATCGGGACCGGCGGTGGCATCATGGAACATGACGTGACCGCGAAGGCGGCCGTGACGAGGAGTAAACGAGACGCGCTCATGGGTTCCTCCTGTGGATCTGCATCTCTCGACGCCTGCTAGCGCACGCGACATGCCACAAGAGGATGCCACCAGGGCGCGACCAACGTGTTGAGGCACAACATCCACGACGGTCCTCGTCCACCCGTCGCGGTCATGGAAGCCAGGTCCGGCTGCCAGCCTGTCAGCCGTTCTGCCAACGGACGTTTTGAATGTGCCGCCGCGTCTTCGGCCGGCCGAGCACCATGTTCGGGCCCCGAACCGCGAATGGCCTACACGATCGTCAACGCGGTCGCAGTGCTCATCATGGTTGCCCAGCGCTCGGAATCGCCACGCCGATGTCGATCATGGTCGCAGCGGGGAAGGGCGCGACCATGGGGTTCTATTCCGCACGCGAGCAGCCTACTTGCTCAGGCCGATCTGCTGGAGGAATCCCACCAGGTCGTACATGAGGTTCTCTTCCACGATCTGGCCGTCATGCCACTTGGCGATCGTGTAGAAGTCAACCTCGAACGACTTGCCGGTCGGGGGGAGCTCCTTGCCGCCCACGACCATCGGCCCCTTCATCGTGCCGCGGAAGCGGGCGATCGAGCAGGTCCAGTCTCCTGAGGCGAAGAACACGCGATACGGCCTGTTGTCGAGCTTCTGATCGGGGAACGTCTTCCAGAACGCGATCGACTCCTTCGTGTGGTCCTCGATCCCCACCGTCGGATCGGGTTGTCCGGGCCAGCGCACGATCACATCAGGCTTGTGCCGTGCCCGGAAGACCTCGATGTCCTGGGCGTTCCATGCATCGTCCAGCGTCTGCATGAGCTCCATGTTGTGGGTTTCAACGGTCGTCTGCATGTGATCCTCCCTGTGAGTGGTACAGCTTCCTGCGGAAAGTGGGGACGCAGCGAGGATGGCCCCGACAATGTAGCGCGTCCACAATTTGTTGCCTGAGCCGGTAAGCCCGTGCGGGTGGCCGTGCTAGTGACTGTGTCAGGACTGTTCCAGTGACTGTCACGCGATTGCGCTTGTGCCGCGACGTGCGCAGGTAGACACTTCATCGACATCGACTTCGATCCGCGGAACCGCCGCGGCAAGCTCGCGCACCTCCACACCCCGGCCCCTGCACTCGAACCACCTCTGGAAGTCTGGCCCGTTCGCGCGGCGCCGCTTCGGACCGGGGGGGCAGATTGAAAGGCGCATGGCGGACGCGCACGAGCGGGAAACAGAAGGCCAGGCACTCATCCTGGTCGTTGATCGCGACCCGCACGTTCGCGAGCTCGAGGCGCACTTCCTGAATCAGGCCGGTTACTCCGTCGGGTTCGCCCACGACGGAGAGGATGCGCTGGAACAGATTCGGAAGGCCGTCCCGGACATCGTGATCACGGAGATTCTCGTCCCCACCCTCGACGGCCTCGCCCTGTGCCGTCAACTCAAGTCGAATCCTCTGACACGCGATGTCGCCGTGCTCGTCTTCAGCATCCTGGCGGCGCGCGATCGCGCGCGAGAAGCGGGGGCGGATGCCTTCCTTCTGAAACCTCTCGCCGAGCATGCGCTGGTGGACACGGTGCGGCAGCTCCTCGCGGCGCGAAGCGCACGAATCGGGAGATTTCAACATGCACCCTGAGACAGCTGCTCCCGTCATGAGCCACCCGAGGGATGCTGCCACCGCACGACTCGCGACCGGCAGCCGCGAACTCGACCAGATCCTCGGAGGTGGGATCCCGGCGAACTCGATCAACATCATCATGGGAGCCCCGGGGTCGGGCAAGACCGCGCTCGCCGAGGAGTTCGTCTTTGCCAACGCGTACGACGAGCATCGGCCGATCCTCTACTTCACCACGCTCTCCGAGCCGCTCGACAAGGTGATCCGGTACCTTCAGCAGTTTCGGTTCTTCGATGCGGAGAAGATGGGTGGGGCCGTTCGGTACGAAGGGCTGGGCGCCGAGCTGGCGGAAAAGGGCATCGGCGCGCTGCTTCCAAGGCTCAAGACCGCGATCAAGACGACTTCGCCGAAGATCATCGTGATCGACTCCTTCAAGGCGATCCACGACCTGGCGACGTCGACGCAGGAAATGCGGCTGATGCTGTACGAGGTCGCGGGACTCCTTGCGGCGTATCACACGACCGTCCTTCTCATCGGAGAATACCGGTCCGAGGACATCGCGATCTTCCCCGAATTCGCGGTGGTCGACGGAATCATCGAGTTGGCGAGGCATTCATCGGGGAGACGTGACGAACGATACCTTCGGGTGGTCAAGCTTCGCGGCAGCTCGTACCAGCAAGGCGTTCACGCATTCGATATCTCCGCCGACGGTGTGAACGTCTATCCACGTCTCGTCAGCCCGGTCGAGGCAGCCTCGTACAAGCGCGACGTCCGCCGTACGGCGTCGGGCGTCCCCGGACTCGATCCCATGCTCGGGGGTGGCTTCCCAACGGGGAGCGCCACGCTTCTCGCGGGTCCCACCGGCTCCGGCAAGACGACGATGGGCATTCAGTTCATCGTCGAAGGGCTCCGCCGGGGCGAGGGCGGCCTGCTCGTCAACTTTCAGGAGAACCCTACCCAGCTCGCGCATCAGGTGGACCAGATCGGCGGGGCACTCGACCACGACGCGCGAGCCCGCCTCAAGTTGCTCTACTACTCCGCGGTCGAGCTGTCCATCGACCGAATCGTCGTCAACATCTTCCAAGCGCTACGCCAAGAGGGGATCCGCCGCGTGGTGATCGATGCCATCGGCGACCTGGCCATCGCCGCGAGTGACGACACGCGAATGCACGATTATCTCTATGCATTGGTCCAGCACTTCGCGGTCATGGGCGTCAGCAGCGTATTGACGCTCGAGACGGACCCACCCCACATGGCCACCAACGAGGCTCATGGCAGAATCAGCCACATGACCGACAACATCGTCTTCCTCGAGCTCAAGCCACGCGACGGCGTCGTCCGGCGAACGCTGCGCATTGCGAAGGCGCGCGGCGTCGCCCATGACCTTCAGTCGCACGAGATGGAGATCGGTGGCAAGGGACTTCGCATCGACGGGGTGACCGTGCCATGAGCCTCATTCGAACCGAGGAGCACCGGCTGGAGGAGATCATGAAGCTCACCGAGCTGAGCCGCGCGCTGACCTACGCGGCGTCGCTCGACGAGGTGCTCCAGTTGACGGTCGATCACGCGGCCGCCCTGCTCTCGGCGGAAAGGTCGCTCCTTCTGGTCGCGAACGAGGCGGGTCTGCTGACTCTGCGCTCCTCGCACGGCGTCGACGCCGCCCTGGCCCAGGGGTTTCACGAGCCACTGAACGAGGCCCTGGTCCCGCGCCTCGCAAAGCTGCTCGACGTGTCACCCGAAGGCTTCCTCGGTGTTCCGTTGGTCATCGCTGGAGCCATCAAGGGACTGCTCGTCGTGATTCGACCAACACCTTCGAACGGCGTGAAGCAGGACGAGTGGCTCTTGTCGGCGCTCGCGGATCAGGCCGCCGTCGCGCTCGAAAGAGGCCGTCTCGGCGAGATCGCCGCGTTCCGCGAGCAGCTGATGGGCGTCGTAGGCCACGACCTTCGCAACCCGCTGAACACGATCACAATGGGCGCGCAATTGCTGCTCCAACGCGAGGGCCTCGGCGAGGTCGAGACCGAGCTGGCGAGGAAGATCTCGCGAAGCGCTTCGCAGGCGGAGCGGCTGATCGATCAGTTGCTCGATTTGACCCGAAGCCGGCTGGGAGGGGGGATTCCGATCGATCCCAGTCGCTTCGACATGAGCGACGTCTGCCGGCAGGTGGTCGGCGAAGCGGAGCTCATGCATCCGGATCGGCCTATGCAGGTGGACGTGCGAGGCGATCCGAAGGGCGTGTGGGATCGCGATCGAATGTACCAGTTGCTCGCGAACCTCCTCCGCAACGCAGCCCAGCATGGGGAGCCGAAGTCAGCGATCGTTGTGCGAATCGAAGGCGGCGAAGCCCAAGTCGTCATCGACGTCTACAATCGAGGCGAGCCCATTCCTCCGGCGACGTTGCCTTACATCTTCGACGCGTTTCGCAAGGGTCGGACTGGGCCTCGAGGCCAAGCCCACGGGCACGGGCTCGGGCTCGGCCTCTTCATCGCACAGGAGATCGCACGCTCGCATGGTGGCTTGATCACAGCGACGTCGTCCGAGAGCGAGGGAACGACGTTCCGCGTTCGCTTGCCACGCGACTCTGCCAAGACCGCCGCCTGACGTCACAGGCCGCGAGCACCGTGCGACAACGACTCCTAGCGCCGCAGAATCCCGGCCTCTCGTCTTCTGGCCCAGCGGTCGATCTTCGTAACGAAGCCGCGGGGTGCTGGGATCGAAAAGTCCCTGGCGGTTGCCATTCGACCATCGAGCAGCAGCTCCTTCGGCTGATGATAGGTACCAAAGATCCAATCGGGGATCGGCAAGCCGAAGAAGCCCGATATCGCCTCATTGCAGCCGATGTTGGCATGGTGCATGAGGTGAAAGCCGTAAAGGCGCCGCCAGAAGACTCCGAACCGCGGATGCTCCGTGGCGTTCTTCCACCACTCGTAGGGCCAGTGATCGATGGCGTGAAGGATCTCGTACAGCGTCATCGACCACGCAATGGCCGCATAGCCTCCGAGCAGGACGGGTAGCTTGGGAAGGACGAGCTGGAGTCCGGCCAGGAGGGGCGTGAACAGCACCCAGAACGCGATCAAGGCATAGACCGGGAAGTCCGAATCCGGGTACTGCTCTTCGCGGGTGATCGGATACTCGTTCAGGACGACACGGTCCGAGCCCGGTCCCAACGGCCGGAGACGAATCGGTGTCAGGCTGTGATGATGCCGATGCCCCTTTGCGAATCG
>DASTBI010000098.1 GCA_035712145.1 Candidatus Eisenbacteria bacterium
TTGTGAGTGCTTGTAAGTTCGTACCTGAACAATCTTGAGATAAGCGTACCCCTGGCCTATGCTGCAAGCGGCAAGGTGAGCTGGATCGGCAGCAACGCCTCGGTGGGCGTGTCCGGGAGGCCAGTGAGTGATGTCACGTCCAAGCCGCGGATGGACAGCCGTTTCACCACCGTGCCATCTGCCACCCGTACGACCCAGTCACGCCTCAGTGCGTCGCATTGCACCGTGACCGTCTGCCCGATACAGGCGCGTCCGACTGAGCGTGACTGACCACTCAGTTGGATCTGGCCGGTCTTGCTGACCTTGCGACTGAGCACTATCGTGGCCAAGTAGGCATACACCCGCTGCTCGTTGAACAGCGCACGCTCCCACTCCACCTGATAGGGCCGCCGCGCTAGCAACAACTCGGGATGCGCTAGAAGCGGTGGGCGACCACCACAGTCGCTGGCACGAGATGGGAACCACGCATTATGCACCTCGCGCTCGGCATCGAGCCGCTGCTGCAAACGCGCGAGATCGAGCTGCGAATCGGGCAGTCCGACAAAGCCGTCGAGTGTGCGGTGGGTTCGTTCAATCTGCGCCTGATCGGTCGGTGTGTTGGGACGGATGAAGCGATGTGCGACGCCCAATCCGACCAGCCACAGCGTCAACTGGCTGGGGAGCGGGTCGCTCGGCTGGCCACCCAAACAGACCTCGTTGTCGGTCTGGAGCGCATCCGGGAGCGTGGCCCAGCGCGCGAATGCAGTGCGGATCACGCCGCGCACCTCCTCCCACCGCAGGCGGCGGCCGCGCTCCCCGCCCGTGATATCAAACGCCTGACTAGCGAGGATGGCAGCGCCGACAGGATCGCGTAGGGTGCAGATGCTGGCCCGATGGTCGTCGGCCAGCACGCTCGCTTCCTGAAAATCGAGTTGCCAGCACTCGTGAACGGCACGTGGTGCTGCTGGCGCTGGGGGCGGGCTGGTGCGCGCCCGTCGCGGCGCGACCAACTCGGGACACTCGGTCTTGAACAGCAGCGCCAGGCGGCTGCGAGAAGGGAGTGGCAGGGCGGAGAGGGTCGGGTCGTGCATCAGGTCGGCCAGCACCCGATCGGAACCCCAGGATGGATGGTCGCGTTTGAGCGTGAGCGCACGATTGCTCACGGCTGGAGCGAAGCGGGAGAGCACCCCGGTGGCGGCTCGGCCACGGCGCGCTTGGTGGAAGGCGGCGCGGCCGTGATCGCGGGCCAGGCGCCACCATTTACGGGCTGTTTCGGTCGAACAGCCCAACTCGGCGGCAATCGAGGGAAGCGAGCGACCCTGGATTTTGGCCGCGTAGAGACGCTCCTTCTCGGCCAGACTTAACGGCGCTCGTGCAGCCATAGCGATGCTCCTAGTGTAGCAGATGATCGCGATACTGCAGCATAGCAGAAATGCCGCACGAGGGGTACGACTATTTCGAGACTGGTAAGGTACGAACTTACAAGCACTCACA
>DASTBI010000099.1 GCA_035712145.1 Candidatus Eisenbacteria bacterium
CCTTGACGATTGATGTGCTGGCCGTAGACATCCGCCTCGATGCCGTTCGAGCTGGGCGACTGTGACCAAGCCAATGTGGCGCCCCCGTTCCAGTCCGGAATCATGACGGGGTAGAGTTGGCTTTGGGGCCCTGTTGAGACCGGAGCTCCGGTTGATCCCCAAAGGAGTCTGCCCGCTGCATCGAACTTCTGTGCGCGGCAGTCGGTCTCGTCGTCATAGGACCGATCGACGACCTCGGACCACGAGACGATCGTCCCTCCGTCGCCATCGGCAATCATCTGCAGCCCGAATCGATTCAGGGGTCCATGAGGCCCGATCGATTCGGCCACGCGTACGCCGACGGAGTTCCACAACATCGCACCGCCGGCATCGACGTGCTGCACGAAGTGGTCGACCGAACTGAGGTCGCGGCGCGTCATGCCGATGTACACGCCGCCGATCTGATCGGGGACGACACCCACCGCCGATTCCGTCGTGGCGTTGGCCACCGTGATTCCACCATCGATCCAGCTCGGGTCGCCGGCGGCATCGATCCTTTGGGCACGGAGGTCCTGGAGTCCCGGCCATGCGACGACGAATCCGCCGTGACCATCGTCACCTACTGCAAGTGTTCCCTGGATGGTCGAAGCCGCCAAGACGAGCCCGTTGGAACCCCACAGTGGTTCTCCATCTCGGTCGATGCGCTGGGCGAGGATCGAGGTCAAGGTCTGCCCCGGCTCCTTCCACGCGATCACGATGCCGCCGGCGCCGTCCGATGCATAGCTCGGACGAGTCTTGGAAAGATCGCTTTGCGAGACCCTGCTGGGTGCACTCCACAAGAGCTTCCCGCTCGCATCGATCCGCTGGACGTAGAGCTCCCCGGTTGTCGGGGTGCTGGCGACGAGCCATGCCAGGAAAATGCCTCCAGCGCCGTCGGGAACCAAGCCCGGGGAGTCCCCAAAGGCGACTCCATCCGTGCCCGAGATGTCGGTGCCGTAAGGCGTCAACAGGGTGCCGTCGGCCAGAACCCTCTGGAAGCGGAGCTTCGTGGAGAAGACAGGCGAGTGAGCGGTCACGACCCATGCCGCGAAAGCTCCACCGGCGTTATCCGACGCGATGGAGGCACCGCTCACGGCGGTGGGTGGACCCACGTTCGACAACCGTACGCCCTCGGGTGCCCAGACGAGCCGGCCCAGTCGGTCGACTCGCTGTGCCGTCATCGCTGGTGCTCGAATGAGGACGATCGAGCCCCCCGACCCGTCCGAGCAGATACCGAGACAAGGCTGGTCCTCGGGTCCAGTGGCGATCGGCAGGCCGGGGCCCGGTGAATTGGGCCAGTTGGCGAGCGCGGGAATCGGGGCCAGGGTAACGAGGGGAAGAAATAGCCAGAAACTCGAACGGTGCTTCATAGACACCCTCCTGCGACCGCATTACGCCCGGGTGTCGAAGGCGCGAGGGGAGGGAGGGAGAACTGCCGCGCCATGAGGGACGCTAGACCTGCCACCTGACCGGCTCAACCAAAAAAAACGTCGTCTACGGAGAGGCGGGAGTGCCGGTCACCGTGGTTTCGCTCGGCGCGAAGCGGGACGCGCAGATCCGGCGCGGCGTCGCGGTTCGCTGACCTTCACGGTTGGCGCCGGCGTCTCGGGATCGAGCTGCCAGACGCCTTCGTTCCAGCGCTTGATGGCCTCGCCGGCTTCGAATCCCGTCATTCCCTTCAACTGAGAAGCGCCCTGTCGCAGGACCTGCATGGCTTCCTTGTGCCGGTAACGGAGCAAGTACGCCGCGGCCGTGACGCGCACATCGGGGCGCAGGTCGGTCATCAGAATCGCGAATGCGTCACGCCCGGCGTCCCCATACTGCTGGACCAGCTTCTGGAACGCTCGGCTGCTCTTTGTAGCGAAGGCATTGCCAGGACGACCGTGATTCCAGATCGCATCGGTCTGAGCGATCGTGTTTTCGCGAAACACGCTCACCAGGCGGGCGATCTCCTTCTGCGCGTCCTTC
>DASTBI010000100.1 GCA_035712145.1 Candidatus Eisenbacteria bacterium
CTGCACCTTGCCGGTCCTTCATCTGCCCGAAAACCGGCTCGACGCTTTGCCCGCGCTGGCGATAGAGGCTGCGGCCCCGCCTGGTCCGCAGCTTGCGCTCCATGCGCGCCCGCGCCGTCATCCGCTTCGGCATGCGCCCGCGCGGCGGCGGCGCCTGGCGCAGGGCCGCGCGTTGCTTGTGGTCCTTCTGCGTGGCGATGAGCAGCTCGCACTCTTCGGTCTCGGTGGCAGCGTTCGCGTCCGACCAGTAGCCCGCGTCCGCCACGGCAGCGCCCAGCACGGCGTCCTCGCCCAGCACGAGCTCGACGTTCGCCTGCGCCTGGTTGAGCATGCCGGTGAGCTGATGGCTGTCATTGGCCTCGGTGGTCACGTCGGCGGCGAGGATGATCTGCTCGCGCGTCACCACGATCTGCGCGTTGTAGCCCTGCACCCAGCCCTGGCGGGTCTTCATGATGCCGCTCTCGGGATCGGTGACGTTCGCCACCGCATCCGGGTCGACGCTTGGATCAGGCGCCTTTGGCTTGCGGCCTCGCCGGCGCTTGCCGGTCGCCTGCTCCTCCGCCCTGCGGGCATCAATCTTCGCCTGCTGGCGGGCCACAGCCTCAGCCGCACGCTTCTCCAGCTTCGCCTTGCACGCCATCAGGCGCGCCTGCCGATCCACAGCCTTGGTCAACCCCTCCGGCAACGCGTCGCCACGCTGGTCCTGGACTTGGCGGTCCTCGCGGGCGTCCACCGCTTCCGCTTCCGCCAGCATCCGGGCGATCTCCGCCTCGATGCTGCTGGCGGTGCGGTTGGCATCGAGGGCGGCATTGGCCTTGACCTTGGTGCCGTCGAGCGCCACCAGCCCCAGCCGGATCAACCCGGCCGCACGGCACAGCTCCAGCACTGCCAGGAATACGGCCTTCATCCGCTCGACATGCCGCTGCCGGAAGCGGGCGATCACGCTGTGGTCGGGAACGGCGGCGCCGACGATGAAGCGATAGCCGACATCGCGCCCGCAGAGCCGCTCGATCGCGCGGCTCGAGCGGATGCCGTGGCTGTAGGCATAGATCAGCAGCGCCAGCAGAACCCGCGGGGAAAAGGGCGCCTGGCCGGCCTTGCCGACCTTGCAGGTGGCCTCGAAGCCGGACAGGTCCATCAGCGCCACCGCATCAACGATCAGGTGGACGATGTCACCTTCGGGCAGCCAGTCCATCATGTCGACCGGCAGCAGGTAACGTTGCCGGCGGTCCGGCTCGCGGAAGAAGCGGGCCATCCCTGTCCCTCCCCGGCTCACCGCCGGAGCGAATCACGCCGTTGCCCGCGCGTCAAACCCTCCACCCGTAGCCCAGCGGCCCCGTTCCGCAACTCAGGGCTCGATTCTGCAACAGGCTCCATGAGCCATGAGATCAGGACGCCGATGACGGCGATCCTGGGCATGGCCGACCTTCTGGCCGGCGACGATCTGCCGCCGGACGCGGCGCGTCATCTGGGTGCCATCCGCGCCTCCGGCCGACAGCTCCTGGCGGTCATCGACGATGTGCTCGACGTCACCCGGATCGAGGCCGGGACCGTCCAGCTCGAGACGGCCGACTTCGATGTCCCCCGCCTGGTCGAGGAGGTCAGGTCGATCCTGAACCCGCAGGCGGTCGAGCGCGGCCTTGTCTTCGCCTTCGAGTTTCCCGGCGAGGTCCTGCCGGCGGTCCAGGGTGACCCCACCCGCCTCCGCCAGGTGCTGCTCAACCTTGTAGGCAACGCGCTCAAGTTCACCGAGCAGGGGCGCGTCGCGGTCGCGGTGTCCCGGCTCCCGGCGCCGGCAGGGTCGATCAGGCTGCGCTTCGAGGTGCGCGACACCGGCATCG
>DASTBI010000101.1 GCA_035712145.1 Candidatus Eisenbacteria bacterium
GAAGTTGAATCCTCCGAGCCTGCCTTCGACGTCCAGGATCTCTCCGCAGAGGAACAACCCCGGCGACTTGCGCGACTCGAGGGTCGAAGGGTCCACCTCGGAGAGCCGCACGCCGCCGGCCGTGACCTCGGCCTTCTCGTAACCGAGAGTCCCGCTGACCTTGAGGTCGCGCTCGACGATTCGCCCGATCAAACCCTCCCTGCGTGAACGATCCACCTGATTCACGCGGCTCCCCGGGTCGACGCCGGCTTCTACGGAGAGGCGCTCGCCGAGCCGCTCGGGCAGCCAGCGAGCCAGATGACGACGCACCGTGCGCTCGGGTGCTTTGCGGGACGCATCCACCCAAACGGAGCGAAAGCTTTCGGCGGTCTCCCCGGGAGCGAAGCTCGCGGTGACACGCCGCTCGCCGGCGGCGCGCAACCAGTGTCTCGAGAGGTCGAGCGCGGCCGGACCCGAATAACCGAAATGAGCGATGACCATCGAGCCCGTGACTCGCTCGGCACGCTTCCCTCCCACCCAGAGCGACAGCTCCACGTCGAGCGTGATCCCCTGCGCTGCCGCACACAACGGGTCGCCGGAGGCGAGCGGCGTCAGCGCGGGAATGGGCGGCTCGAGCGTATGGCCGAGCGCCGTCACCAGCGCATACCCCACGCCATCGCTGCCAGTGCGCGGGAACGAGAGTCCTCCGGTGGCGATCACCACGGCATCCGCCTCGATCCAACGGTCCGGGTCCACCGCCGGCAGGGGCCACGAGGTGCCGTGGCGCCGGCTCACGCCACCGCCCTCGAATGCCGCCGCCGAGCGCACGACCTGGATGCCGAGCCGGTAGGAGGGCGGAGGGCCCTGGCGCTCCAGGCGCATCACGCGCGCGCCGCTCTCGATCCCGACCCCTGCGGCTTTCACGGCCGCCATCAGCGCCTCGAGCACGGTGTTGGCGTCATCGGTCACCGGGAAGTACTTCCCCGTCTCTTCCAGCTTGAGCTCGACGCCGATCTCGGCGAACCAGGCGAGCGTCGACTCGACCGGAAACGCGCGCAACACGCGGGCGATGAAGTGGCGCGAGCCGCCGTGGTAGTCGAGCTCGCTGACCTCTCGATGCGTCACGTTGCACCGGGTCCCGCCGGACATCAGGATCTTGAGGCCGATCCGGGGATGCGCGTTGAGCAGCGTGACCTTCGCTCCGGCGCCGGCGGCGGCGAGCGCGGCGGTGAGCCCCGCGGCGCCGGCGCCGATCACGGCCACTCTGCGGCTCCCGGAGATCGCGCTCACCCGGCGACATTACCGCAAAGGATTGGCGCTGCCCCATTTCTCGAGGCAGCGCCTGAGATTCCTTGCGAATCGACCCGCTTCAGATCAACGCAGCATCACCATCCGTTTCGTCAAACGCTCGTTCCCGTGCTGAAGCTGATAGAAGTAGACGCCGGAGGAGACGGGACGGCCGCGCCGGTCCGTGCCTCGCCAGACGGCCTCGTGGTGCCCGGCCGGCATCACGCCCTCCGCGAGGACGTGAACCAGGTGTCCCTGTGTATCGTAGATCGTGAGCCGCACCTTTCCTGCCTTTGGAAGCGAGAACCTGACGGTCGTCGCCTGCGTCGAGCGGAATGGATTCGGCGCGTTCATCAGCATGAGGCGCGATCCGACGGCGACCGGAGGCTCCACGGCGGTCGGCACCGATGTGATGGTGAACGGCTGATTGCTCGAGTCGTGGGTGATGAGGCCGAGCCCATCGAACAAATCCACCCGAACCAGCGCCTCTTGTGTCGCGACGTTGGGAACCACCCAGGCGAACTGCGTGCCGGAGATACCTGCCCCGATGAGTGACCACGACACGCCGCCGTTGAGGCTGAGATAGACGTCGGCGTGGTGCGGGTTCCAGTCGGTCGGCAGAGACCAGCGGACGTTGTACGAAGCGCCGGCCACGACCGATTCGCCGCCATTCGGCGCCGTGACATGGTGCTTCATGACGCGGATCACGCCGGTCGCCAGCAGGCGGTGATCCCCGGCGATCTCTCCGGTCAGCGTCACTGGAACCTCATCCCCCTCCGGGAGCGTCGGTGTGAGCAGATCCTGGTCGAACTTCAGCGTCATGTCGGGAACCCCATCCTGATCGACGTCACCGATCGTGTGCCTGGTCGGATCGGCGACCGACGCACGGTTGAGGCGCAGCGTCGACACCGGGATGGCGTTCAGATCGAACGGTGGAGGCAGCTCGAGGTACGCGGTGACCCAGTTCCCGTGCCGGGCGAGATTGAGTGTGGCGGGCTCCACGTTCCCCACCGCCGCGACGTCGGCCACCTGCAGGTTGATCGGAACGATCACCGAAGGCTCGTCGGGGTCGTTGCTGCGCACCAGCAGCTCCGCATCGTGCGACCCGACGGGCAGAGCGGTCGCGTCGAACGTGACGTTCATCGTCGCGGTGGTGTGGGGAGCGATGGTGGCCGTCGTGGGAGACACGGACACCCACCGCGGCCCCTGCGAATAGACTGCGACGTCGTCGATGTACCAGCCCTCGTTGGTGGCGCAATTGCCGCAATCCCATCCGGCATGGAAGCGGATCAGGATCGAGCCGCCGACGAAGGGGGTGAGATCGAACGTTGCCGGGACGAAATAGCTGAGCGCGCTGCTGTGCGAGTAGGCGTTTCGGTAGGCGAGCGGGTTGAAGCAGATGTCGTCCAGCACGTACGGATAGCCTCCCTGCGGATAGATCTGCTGCCAATGCGCCCCGCCGTCGGTCGAAACTTCGACGATACCGCCGTCCGGATCGAAGTTTGGATCACCGCAGTCGTCGAAGTCGTGCCAATGCTCGAACGTGAGCGTCGCGTCCAGCACTCCACTCAGATCGATCAAGGGACTCTGGAGCGCGTCGCTTCCCTGGAAGTCGTGCTGCGAGACGCGCCAGCTCCAGGCTCCGCTGTTGGAACGACCCGTCGT
>DASTBI010000102.1 GCA_035712145.1 Candidatus Eisenbacteria bacterium
TGGGCCATGCCGCGCTGGGCGGCGGAGAGCGCGAGCCGGACCGCCTCGTCGACCGTGTCCACGCACTGGAGCAGAGCAAACAGGGCGTCGGCGATCACGCCGCGATGAGCCTCGAGGTAATCGGGCCACTGCGGCCCGAGCAGGATGAGCGATCCGGGCTTGATCGCACCGTAGTTCGCCAGGGTCCACGCGAGGTACAGCTCGGTGAGCGTGCCGAGGCTCGGCTCCAGGACGATGCGGGCGTCGGGCTCGATGACCAGGTGTCTCAGGCGTTCCAGCAGGTCGGCGGCGTGGACACGCTCGGCGACCCAGCGGTTGCCCGGGCCGCGGTAAGCCTCGAGCTCGACCGTCACTCCGACCACGTGTCCGCCGGCCTCGGCAGCCCCGCGCGAAGCGGCCTCCATCACGCCACCGTAGGCGCCTGTCACCACGGTCGCGCCTCGGCGCGCGAGTGCTTTGCCGAGGTCGTAGGCCAGTGTGTAGCCTGGGTCGCGCTCGCTCACCAGGCTGCTACCATAGACCGCGATGCGCGGCGCCATGCGTCCTCCGATCGGCAGCGAGTCGAGGCGGGATTCTCGCACGATCGCGGTTCACGGGGCCACCGTTTGAGCGCGCCGGTGCGGGTGCTCGCCGACGCTCGAAGACTCGGCGAAGGCCAGGGCCTGCGGTTCGCGATCGTCATCGAAGGTGTCGACTACCCGGCGTTCGCGGTGCGCTACCGCGGCGCGGTCCACGGCTACCTCAACGTCTGCCGCCACCAGTCGCTCGAGCTCGACTTCGGCGACGCCCACTTCTTCGACGACGACTACGATGCCTTGGTGTGCTGCCACCACGGGGCGCGCTACCGGCCCGAGACCGGGGAATGCGTGGTGGGACCCTGTGCCGGCGCCCGGCTCACCGCGCTCCGCTTCGAGGAGAAGGACGGCGGCCTATGGTGCCTTGGCCTCGCCACCCGCGCGCACTGATTTGCCCTTGGCGCGCCGCACCCAGGCCATGCCGTCGGGCTCGTTGCCCGGGGCGAACGCCTTCAGCACCTTGCGGTCCGCGATCGACAGCAGCGTGACCTGATCGTCGTTGGTGTTGGCGACGAACGCGCGCCGTCCGTCGGGCGTCATCTGGATGCCGACCGGCACGGCGCCCACTTCCACCGTGGCGAGCAGGCGCCGCTCACGCACGTCGAAGACCGTCACGGTGTTGCTGCGGGCGTTGGAGATCCACGCCTCGCGGCCACTGGGCGTGAACTTGACGCGGATCGGCATCTGGCCTCCGCTCTCGAAGCGAGTGACGATCGAGTCGTCGGCGGTGGCGATCACCGCGACCGTATGGGCGCCGCGGTTCGTCACCCACACCTCGCGGCCGTCGGGCGTGACGTCGATGCCTTCGGCGCCTTCGCCCGTGGCGAGACTGCGCACCCGGTCGGTGGCCCGCTCGATCACGGTGACGCTGCCGGAGCGGATGTTGGCGATGTAGAGCTTCTTCTCGTCGGGCGTCGGCACCAGCATGTGGCTGACGTCCTGCTCCGTCTTCCAGGCCTTGCGGATCGCGCCGGTCGCGGCGTCGAGCTCCAGCACGGCCTGCGCCCCCTCGCACGTGGCCCATAGCAGCTGGCCGTCCTTGCTGACCCACAAGCCATGCGGTTTGGTATAGGCGCCGAGGTCGAAGGTATCGCGCACGGCGCGGCGATCGAGGTCGATGACGCTGATCGTGTTGCCCGGGTGATCCTGGCGCTGGCCTTCGCGGAACACCGCGAACATGCCGTAGTTGGCGACGTACGCGGTTCGACCGTCCGGCGACACCGCGACTTCGTGCGGCCCCTGGCCGGTCGGGATCTTCGCGAGGGTCGCGAGCGTCTCGGGATCGATGAGCACGGCCTGGTGATCGGACTTGTTGAGCACCACCAGCAGGTCGGCGGCCGCCACGCCGGCATCGACGGCGGCGAGCATCAGGAGCATGGTCCCAGCCTTTCTCATCGCCTCGAAGGGGCGTTGCGGTTGTCGAGGATCCCCGGATCGGCGGTGTCGAGATAACCGACCAGGCGACTATTACGCCGCACCGCGTCGCTCAGATCCGCGGCGCCGCGGTCGAGCACGATCGCGCGCGCGAGCCCCGCGGACAGCGCGAGCGGGTGGCCTCGGCGCCGGCGATGACGAGGCACCAGCGCGTAAGCGAAGCCGCCTTGCTCACGCGGGGCGCGAGCGAAAGCGCCGAGCGCCTCGCGCATCGTCATCGCCAGCGCCTGCACGGTGCGCGACTGGATTTGCGGATGATCCACCGGAAGCACCAGGATGGACTCGGGCCGAAAGCGCAGCGCGGCCTTGAGCCCCGCTCGCACCGAGCCCAGCATGCCCGCACGCCACGCGCGGTTGACCACGAAGCGCGCCTCGAGACCTCGCGCACCATGGCGGCGCGCCGCGGCCAGATCGCGGCGCATCTCCTTGCTTGCGACCAGGCGCTCGAACTCGGACTCGATCGCGGCGCGGATCGCCGGCGCCCGCGCCCCGAGCACGATGACCACGGCGTCACAGGCGCTCCAGAGGTGATGAAGCCCGCGAGCGGTGAACGAACGCCCGCGACTCCGCACCAGGGCCTTGTCGCGACCCATGCGGGTCGAGCTGCCGGCCGCCAGCAGGACACCCACGATCATGCCTGCAGGATACATCGAACGGCGCCGGGACCGTGTGCCGATCAGCCCGGCCGCGTGGCGGAGAGGTTCAGCCGCACGTAATCGAGGGACCAGGGCGGGGAATCGTTCTCACCCGCCGCCGTCATGGCGTCGAGATAGCGCTCGCCCAGCTCGGGCGGCAACACCTCGACATAGGACGCGCAGACCACGGACGCCAGGAACGCGCGGTACGTCGGCGCGTCCGGCAGCACCGGGGTCACCCCTTCGAGGTGGGTCTTCACGTTCACGAAGCCCGCCGCCCGCAGACGGACGGCGGCTCCTTCGGGTCCCTCGAAGAGCCACGGCTCCCGCCATCGCGCGAAGTGCTCCGCATAGGGCTCCCGCGACAGGATCTCCGCGCAGCGCTCGCGGATCCGCAACACGTTCGCGCCTCCTCCACACTGCGCGTGGAGCCGGCCACCAGGGCGGAGCACGTCGTGGAGGCGGCGGAACAGCCGGTCGTGATCGAGCACCCAATGGAATACCGCGGTGCTGAACACCGCATCCACCGAGGTGTCGAGCTCGAAGGTCAGCAGATCGGAATGGATGAAACGGACGCGATCGGCGAACGCCGGCGTCAGGTATTCGCGAGCAGCCTCGATCATGTTCCGCGATGCGTCGAGCGCGATCACTCGCCCCCGCGGCAGCCGCTCGAGCAGACGCTCGGTGACCCGGCCGCTCCCGCAGCCGGCGTCGAGGACCGTCTCGTCGCCCGTGAGATCCAGCGATGACAGCCGCCGCACCGCCCACTCGTACTGGGGCTGCGCGAGATGGTGGTAGGCCGTCGCATCCCATTCCCGGGGCGTGCTGGTCGTCACGGCTCAGCCGGCTCCGTCGGCTCTGCCGCCGCGCCCTTTGCGGCGAGGGGGACGGGCATGCTGGACAGCGAAGGAATCGGCCTTCCGTGCCGCACCGCCACCAGCTGCGCGGCGATGCTCACCGCGATCTCCTCCGGCGTCTGCGCCCCGATGTCGATGCCGAGCGGCGTGTGGAGACGGCCGATCTGCTCGGCGGTATAACCGCGCGCCTTGAGACGCAGCGCGAACTTCCGCTGCTTCGGGATGCTGCCGACCATGCCGAGGAAACGGAGCGGGCGCTCGAGCAGCACCTGGACCAGGCGCTGATCCAGCGCATGATCGTGAGTAACGACGACCGCGAACTCGTCGCCGCGGGTCGACCAGGCGCGCGCGTAGTCCTCGGCCGCGCCGCGATGCACGCGCGCGCTCGGGAAGCGCTCCTCGTTCGCCCACTCGGGGCGGTCGTCCACGACCGTCACGTCGAACCCGCATCCCGCCGCGATCGCGGCCAGCGGCTTGGCGATGTAGCCGGCGCCGAACACCTTGAGCTCGGGCGCCGGCGCAATCAGCTCCAGGAAGACGCTCATCTCGCCGCCGCAGCACATGCCGAGCTCCTGGGTGAGATGGCGTTTGACCAGCGTGGCGGTCTCGCCGGCCAGCAGCGCGCGCGACCGCTCCAGCACCTCGCGCTCGATGGCGCCCCCGCCGATCGTGCCCCAGGTCTCGCCATCGCTCGCGATCAGCATTCGCGCGCCACCCTTTCGGGGCGTGAAGCCGCGGGTCTCGATCACGGTGGCCATCACGAAGCGGCGGCCGGCGCGACGCCACTCGCCCAGCACCTCCCACACGTCGAACCGCGGCTCAGCCATGGCGCGCCTCGCCGGTCGCCTCGGCCATCGCCCGCTTCACGAACACCGGCACCATCTCGTGACGCCAATCGGCGTCGTACGGCACGCTGGTCTGCGGACGGCATTGTTTATAGGCGGCCTGAGCGATCGCCTCGCGACGCTCGGCGTCGAGTGGATGCCCCATCACCAAGGACTCGAGCCCGCCGATCGATCGCGGCTTGGCCGCGAGCGCGCTGACCACGAGGCGCGCGCTCTCGCAGCGGCTGTTGCCGCGCGCCGCGAAGGCCACCGACAGCATCGGGAAATCGATGGCGTTCCGCGGCCGTAGCTTCTGGTACCCGACCTGGAGATCGCGAGATCGCGCGGGCACATGGATGCGCGTGACCATCTCATCGGGTCTGAGCACGTTGTTGTGAATGCCGTCGCCGACGAAGAACTCCTCGACGGGAATGACGCGCGAGCCGGAGCGTCCCGTGATCTCCACCGTGGCCTCGAGCGTGATGAGCACCGGCGCCACGTCCGAAGAGTGCGCCGCGACACAACGTTTGCCCTGGGGGACGACGTGGCAGTGAATGCCGTCCTTCTTGAGGCAGAACCCCAGTGCTTCCCTCCAGAAATGCGTCTGGTTGTAGTACGTGCAGCGCGTGTCGAGGCACAGGTTGCCGCCCACCGTGCCCATCGCGCGGAGCTGCGGCCCGGCCACGAGCCCCGCGGCCTTGGCCAGCGAGGAGTGGTGCCGCCGCACGAACGGATGCTCGCTCAGCTCGGCGAGTGTGACTCGCGGCCCGAGATCGAGCCCTTCCGGAGTCTCGCGCAGGAAGCGCAGCTCCTCGACTCGTCCCAGGTGAACCACACGACGTGGCTCGTGCAGCCGATGCTTGAGATTCGGCACCGCGTCGGTGCCTCCCGCCACCAGCAAGGCTTCGCCTGGCTGATCCGAGAGCAGCGACAGCGCCTCTTCGACCGAGCCTGGCTGGCGCCACTCGAAGCGCGGGAGCGTGAGCATCAGCGTCTCCTCGCCTGCTCGAGCGCCGCGCCGCGGACTTGCCCACGGGCCCGCTCCCACTGCGCGCGCGGATCTCCCTGTCTCAGGAGACTCAGCACGCGAGGCGGATGGAACGGCAGCCGGTCGCAGCGAATGCCGAGCGCGTCGTGGATGGCGTTGGCGATCGCGGGAATGCTGGGGTGGAGCGGACCTTCGCCTGCTTCCTTGGCGCCGTAGGGGCCTTCGGGATCGACCGACTCGACGATCAGCGATTCGAACTCCGGGCAGTCGAGCGATGTCGGGATCCGGTAATCGAGCAGCGAAGGACCGTGATGGAGACCCGGGCCGTGATGCGGCGCCTCGGCCTTGAAGACTTGCTCCTCCATCAGCGCCTCGGCGAAGCCCATGTAGGCGCTGCCCTCCATCTGGCCCTCCACCGCGACCGGGCTCAGCGCGCGGCCACAGTCGTGGGCGATCCAGAGCTTCTTCACCGTCACGAATCCGGTTTCGACGTCGCACTCGACCTCGGCGACGTGCGCCGTGAAGGAATAGGCCGGCGATGCGCCGATCGTGCCGCCGCGGTAGTCGCCGCCGAGCTTGGGGCTCTGGTACCACCCGACCGAGCCGAGCGTGCCGATGCGGGCCTCGGTCTTCTGGAACGCTTCCTTCACGCTCATGGCGTGCTTCTCGGGGTCGCGGACCCAGGCCGCCACGCCGGACGCCAGCGAGATCTCGTGGGGGGCGCATCCCCAGATCCCGGCCAGCGTGGCGCACACTTCAACCCTGAGCTTCCGCGCCGCGTCCATGCAGGCATTGCCGACCATGAAGGTCTCGCGGCTCGAATACGAGCCGAGATCCACCGGGGTGAGGTCGGTGTCGGCCGCGACCACCCGCACATCGCCGAGCTCGAGACCCAGCTCCTCGCACACGATGTAGGCAAGGATGGAATCCGAGCCCTGGCCGATATCCGATGCGCCGCAGAAGACCGTGGCGCGTCCCGAGCGGTCGAGCTTGAGCTGGACGCCGGACTGGGGCATCTCGTTCGGGTAGATGCAGTAGTTGGTGCCGCTGATGTACATGCTGCCCGCGACGCCGACTCCCTGGCCGTAGGGCAGGCGCCGAAACTTGCGCCTCCAGTCCGAGGCCTTCTCGACTTGATCGAGACACTGCATGAAACCATTCGACGTCACGCGCATGCCGTTCACCGTGCGCGTGTGCTCGCCGATGTGATTCCTGCGGCGCAGCTCGATGGGATCCATCGAGATCGCTTCCGCGAGCTTGTCGAGCTGACACTCGAAGGCAAAGCGCGGCTGCACCGACCCGTGGCCGCGCTTGGGCCCGCAGCAGGGCTTGTTGGTGAACACTCGCGTCGAGTCGAAACGGTACGCGGGCATCGAGTACGGCGCCGTCAGGAGCTGCCCCGAGTAATACGTCGTGACGAGACCGAACGACGAATACGCCCCGCCGTCGATCGCGATCTTCGCGTCGATCGCGGTCAGCGTGCCGTCTTTCTTCACTCCACATCGATAGCGAAGCCGCATGGGGTGCCGCCCGCGATGCGCGTAGAACACTTCCTCCCGGGTGTACAAGATCTTCACCGGACGCCCTGTGATCATCGACAGCTTCGCGGCGCAGAACTCGAGCGAGAACGGTTCGCTCTTGCCGCCGAAGGCGCCGCCCACCACCGGCTGAATCACCCGGATTCGCTGCGTCGGCAGGCCCAGGACACGCGCCAGGTCGCGATGCAGGTAGTGCGCCACCTGGGTGCTCGACCACAAGGTCAAGAAGCCCGTCGGGTCCATGTGGGCGATCGCGCAATGCGGCTCGATCGGCGTATGGGTCGAGCCTTCGTACCAGTACTCGGCCTCGATCACGGCGTCGCTGTCTTTCAGCCCGTCTTCGACGTCACCGAACTCGAGCAGCACGTGCTTCGAGATGTTGCCTTCCTTGGCCTTCTCGTTGACCTTCCATTCCGGGTGCGCGAGCGCGCTGTCGATGTCGTTGACCGACGGCAGCGGCTCGTACTCCACCCGGATCGCCTCGAGCGCCTCCTCGGCGATCAACTCACTCTCGGCGGCGACGGCGGCGATGGCATCGCCCACGTAGCGGGCCTTCTCCTCGCACAGCGCCTGCTCGTCCTGGGTCCAGGGGATGATCCCGTAGTACTGGGGAAGATCCTTTCCGGTGATCACTGCGTGAACGCCATTCATGCGCAGCGCGCGAGATGCATCGATCGAAACAATGCGTGCGTGGGCGTGCACGCTGCGCAGCAGCTTGCCGTGGAGCATCCGCGGCAGCGTGATGTCGTCGGCGTAGATCGCCTGGCCGGTGACCTTGGCGAGTCCTTCGACCTTGCGGTTGCGCTTGCCGATGGTGCTGAAGGTGCCATGCGGTGGACCGGAGCGTCCCGCTGGCCACGACGGCGGCGTGAGCCGCTCCTCGCCCGGCATCAGCCGGCCCGCCGGGATCTCCTTGGAACCGGGATCGCGGGACCGGCGGCTCATGCGCGGCCCCTCTGGCGCAGCGTCTCGGCGGCGCGCTCGACCGCTTCGAAGATCTTCGTATAGCCGGTGCATCGGCAGAGATTTCCCGAGAGGGCCTGGGCGATCTCCTGCCTGGTCGGGTTCGGGTTCTTGCGAAGCAGCGCCCAGGCACTCATGAGAATTCCCGGGGTGCAGAACCCGCACTGGGCCGCGCCGGTCAAATCGAAGGCGTCCTGGAGTGGATGCGGCTGTCCGCGCTCGGCCACCCCCTCGATCGTGGTGATGGCAGGACCATCATGGTAGGCGAGCGCCAGCGAGATGCAGGCCAGGATCGCCTCGCCCTCGACCTCCACGGTGCAGGCGCCGCAATCGCCCTTGTCGCACCCCTGCTTGGACCCGGTCAGCCCCAGCCCGTAGCGCAGGGCCTCGAGCAGCGTGGTGTTCGGGGTCACGGCGCAATCGCGCTCTTCCCCGTTCACGCGCAAGCGGCAGACGACGGTCTCCGAGGCGTTCAGAAGCTCTTCCTTTCGACAGGCCTCATCCCAGTCTCACCACGACAGGCTTCTTCGGACTCCGATGGCCTGAGCAGAATACACCGAAGTCTCGACTCTGCCCTCGATTGGGGACTATACTCGTCACGTTTGTCCGTGGGGGGCGGCCGTGTTCCGCCCATGCGACTCAGAACCGGCGCCGCCGCCTTCCCGTCGCGCGCCTTCCGACAAGGACTTCGACCTCCTCATGGAACTCAAGACCCTCGACGAGATTCGCCACGCCAACGCCGCCCTCGCTTCGGGCAACACCGACGCGCTCGACCGCCTGGTCTGGACCGGCGTGTTCGGAGCCTCCGAGCTGCGCGACGCGGCGCGCGCCGCCGTGCTCGACCAGGCCCGCGCGGCCGGTCTCTACCCCGCCTCGATCCACGGGCTCTACGTCGCCCGCGGCCGCGGCGAGGCGCCCGCCAACTTCACGGTGCCCGCCATCAACATCCGCGGCATGGCCTACGACACCGCTCGCGCGCTGTTCCGCGCCCGCAAGAAGCTCGACGCCGGCGCCGTGATCTGCGAGATCGCCCGCTCCGAGATCAGCTACACCGACCAGCGGCCTTCCGAGTACACGTTCGCGGTCATGGCCGCCGCTCTGCGCGAAGGCTGGCGCGGCCCATTGTTCCTCCAGGGCGATCACTTCCAGGTCAATGCCAAGAAGTACGCCTCCGATCCGAAGGCCGAGGTCGAGGCCGTCAAGACGCTGACCGCCGAGGCTCTCCAGGCCGGCTTCTATAACATCGACGTCGACACTTCTACCTTGGTCGATCTATCCCGCGAAGGCCATGAAGCCCAGCAGCAGCTGAACGGCGACGTGTGCGCGGATCTCACAGCCTTCATCCGCGAGCACGAGCCGCGAGGCGTCACCGTGTCGGTCGGCGGCGAGATCGGCGAAGTCGGCGGCAAGAACTCGACGCCCGAGGAGTTCGAGGCCTTCATGAAGGTCTTCGGCACGGCGCTCGAGCGCCGGCGGCCGGGCGCTCCGGGCATCAGCAAGATCTCGATTCAGACCGGCACGTCCCACGGCGGTGTGCCGCTGCCCGACGGCAAGATCGCCCAGGTCAAAGTCGACTTCGAGGCGCTGGAGAAGATCTCGAAGCTCGCTCGCGAGCGCTACGGACTCGGTGGCGCGGTGCAGCACGGAGCCTCCACGCTCCCAGCCGAGCTGTTCGATCGCTTCCCGAAGCTCGGCACCATCGAGATCCATCTCGCCACCGAGTTCCAGAGCATGATCTTCGACCACTCGGCGTTCCCGGCGGACTTGAAGCGCGAGATCTACGAGAAGCTGCGCACCCTCGCCGCCGACGAGCGCAAGTCGTCGGACACCGACGAGCAATTCTTCTACAAGACACGCAAGAAAGCGCTCGGGCCGTTCAAGCGGGCCATGTGGAACCTGCCGCCCGCGATTCGCGCGGAGATCGGATCCGCGCTCGAAGCCAAATTCACGTTTCTGCTCGACAAGCTCGGGACCCATGGCACCAGGGCTCTAACAGAGAAGCACGCGCCGTTCGTTCCCGGCTCGTTCCCGACTCTCGCCGCAACCGTGGCCGCCTCGAAAGGCCCCGAGGATGTGTCCGGCCTCGCGGACTAATCTGGCTTGAGTACTGACGGAGGCGTCATGCCGCAACGCTCGGTGACGTTGAGCCAGTTCATCCTCCAGCAGGAGCATCAACATCCCGAGTCGAGCGGCGAGTTCACCCGGCTGCTCATCGATCTCGCCCTGGCCGCCAAGATGATCAACCGCGAGGTCACGCGCGCAGGCCTGGTGGATATCCTGGGCTACTCGGGCACCGAGAACGTGCATGGTGAGAAAGTCCAGAAGCTCGACGTGTTCGCGCACGACATCATCGCGCGCGTCCTCGGCTCGACCGGCCAGCTCGCGGTCCTGGCCTCCGAGGAGGACGAGGACATCCTGACGGTCGGCGAAAACCGCGCCCCCGGCCGTTACGTCGTCAACTTCGACCCGCTCGACGGCTCCTCGAACATCAATGCCAACGTCAACATCGGGACGATCTTCTCGATTCTGCCGCGCGTCTCCCGCAGCGGACCGGGCGGAATCGCCGACGTGCTGCAGCCCGGCGTGCGCCAGCTCGCCGCGGGCTACGTGATGTACGGCTCCAGCACCATGCTCGTGTACACGACCGGCACCGGGGTGCACGGCTTCACGTTCGAGCCGAGCCTGGGCGAGTTCCTGCTCTCGCACCCGGACATCCGGACGCCGGAACGGGGCCGCATCTACAGCGTCAACGAGTCGAATTACTTCCAATGGTCCGAGGGCGTGAAGCGCTACGTCGACTGGGTGAAGCAGCCGGATGGCGAGTCGGGGCGGCCCTACAGCGCGCGGTACGTTGGATCACTGGTCGCGGACTTTCATAGAAATCTCTTGTACGGCGGGATCTTCTTGTATCCCGGAGACCAGAAGAACCCTTCAGGCAAGCTGCGGCTGCTCTACGAAGCTGCGCCGCTGGCGTTCATCGCCGAGCAGGCCGGAGGCGCCGCTTCGGATGGTTACCATAGAATCATGGACATCTTTCCCACCCAGCTCCATCAGAAGACCCCGCTCATCCTCGGGAGCTGCGAGGACGTCCGCGACTGCGAGCTCTTCATCCAGGAGAAGCACAAGGCGGTCACGGCCGAGCGGAGACTCGGGAACCACGTGCCGACCGAGTGCGGCCCGGAGAAGGAAACGGGCGCCCCGAAGAAGACACGAGAGCCTTCAGCCTGAGACAGGGCTTCTCGGCGCGCTTGATCCGCCGCGCGCTTTCTCGAGTTGCACCGGCTGACGTCGCCGAAGCGCACGGCCGAGTGGCTGGCGTCGCTAATGTCTTCGAAGAATTAGCGAAGTATTTCGAGAATTTACTTGACGCAACTTTCGAACAGCCCTGAACGCAACCTCGAAGTTGCCGTCCAGATCGCTGCCAGGCGCACACCGCTGCCCGAGCGCCGCTTCCGGTTGCGACTCGCGCAATCATAACGGTTCCGTGCTCAGCTCGCGTCTCTGAACGTGAACTGAGCGCCGCGCGAAGCCCGTGATACAAACAGTGCGCCCCGCACTTCTCGCCCCCGCGATGAGCGCACATGAAGTCCTATTCGCTTTCGCATCTTTCGGATCAGACCCTGCTCC
>DASTBI010000103.1 GCA_035712145.1 Candidatus Eisenbacteria bacterium
AGGCGATCTCGGTGACTTCGAGCGGCGTCTGGGTCTTCACTTCCTCCGCGCGCGTCTGCCCTGGGAACGCCGGCTTGAACTCGGGAACGTTGGGCGGATCGGTCTGGACAGGCGCGCCCAAGGCCGGCGAGAGGAACAGCGTGCTCACCCAGGCGGCGCTCGCGAGACCCTGGAACCATGCTCCTCGCCGGTTTCTCATGCTTCCAAGCTAGCAAGCGGGGCGGCTCGGCTCCACTCTCCCCTTCCGGGTGACGACCTCAACTTCGTTCTTTGACGAGCCGATGACGATAACCGTCGTGAACGGTCAGGCAGGTTGGACATGAAACGTTTTCGAACCATCGCCATCTCGGCCGCTCTCTTCGGCCTCTTGGGACCGGCGATCGGCGGAGTGGTCGTAGCGGTCTCTCGCGGCGGAGACTACCCGAGCCGACTGCTTCCGCTCTCCTACGTCTTCGGCGTCCTCCCCGCTCTCCTGGCCGGCTCCATCTACGGGGTCATGAGGCTCCGCGCGCAGGACAGATCGCTCCCGTGGTACTTCCGAGCGGCTCGCGGCGCGGCCGCCGGACTCATGGGCTGCATCGTCCTCGTGTTCCTCGGGGCGATCTATACGCTGGTGACCGCGTCGGTGGGGACGTTTCGTGGCGAGCTCGGGTTCTACGGCCTGACGATCGTCTCGGGCGTCACGGCCGGCGCGGTGTGCGCGCTCTTCATCGGCCACCGCCGCAGGAAAGCCGTGAGCTGATCTAGCGAGTGACCGTGAGTCGCGCGACGGCCTGATTCTTCCCCGCCGTCACGCGCACCAGATAGAGCCCGGGAGGAATGCGAGACCCGCGGCGATCGACCAGATCCCAGTCCATCGACTGCGATCCCGCCTCGAAGAGGCGATCGTCCGCAACCCGTGCGACCCGGCGCCCCGCGACGTCGAACACTTCGATGTCGACCCGCTCCTGACGCTGGAGATCGAACGCGATCCGGCATCGGCTGACGGCCGGATTGGGCGCGATGGGACGCACCGAGAAGACGAGCGGCAACGGATCGGTCGGAAGGGGAACGACGGGAGAAGCGACCCGGGTTTCGAAGTTCACGTGCTGCACCCAAACCTGGGAGTTGAACGCGCCCAAGCCGGATGCGGACGTCTGAGCCATGTTTCGCTCTTCCCAGGCGATGAACGCTCCACCGTTGCCGTCCGCGGCGATCCGGACATTGGTTCCTTTCCCCACCGGTCCGAAAGCGACGGGCTGGATGGGCCCGAGGCCGGGATGCCACTTCGCCTCGAGCCGTCGTAGCCGAAGCCCCGAATCTTCGATCGAAAGGACGATCACGCCGCCTTCGAGATCCGGCATCACGCTGACGACCTCGACGCCCAAGGAGCAACCCTTCGCCGGCCAGCCGGAGAGGGGACGCCCTGCGGCGTCCAGATGAACGACTCGGCCCGATTTCATATCGGGCGTGGATTCGTTCCATGAAACGAAGGCGCCTCCTCTGCCGTCGCCCGCGGCGTGAGGATCCATCTGATACCAGTGACCCGCCGCGATGGGGTGACTTCCTCGATCCGCGGGCGTCCATGTTTCGCGACCGGTGGGACCGATGCGTTGTCCGAACACATCCATCAGATCCTTGGGCACAGATCGGTCCTGGCTCCGCTCGTCCAACCAGACGCAGATCGCGTTTCCCTGTCCATCGGCAACGATTTCCGGATGGCGATCGAAAAGGATGCCGTGAACCGGAACGGCCTCGGAAGCCGCGGTCCACGACTGCACGCCGGACGCCGAGGCGTACGCGATCTTGAGGTCCGACAATCGGTCACGCATCTCGGTCCACGCCGCGAATACGCCGCCGCGATCATCGCTCGCGAGAATCACGGCGTCGCCGAATTGCTGCGATTCGGCCAGGGTGAGCCCATCCGCCGGCCAGCGCGAGAGGGTCCGCCCACGGGCATCGAAGCCGGCAAGGCGAATTCGCGCCACCCCGTCTCGACCCTCGAGCCAGCCCACCGCCGCGCCCTTCCCCAACCGGGCGACGCTCGGATACATCACCAAGGGGCTGGGGCTTGCGACGCGGACTCCGCCTTCGGGCCAGCCTTTCGCCGGCCGGCCATCGCCGCGAATGCGGAGAAGCCACGCGCTCATGTCACCGTTGGCCGCCTGCTCCACCCAGGTGACGTAGACGCCTCCGGCGCCGTCTCCAGCGAGCCCGGGAAAGATCCGGGTGGCGAGCCGCTCCGTGGGAAGCGTGAGGCCGTTCGCTGGCCACGGTCCTGGAACCGAGAGGTCGGGACGGAGACGCTGGAGCCTCCACCGAAGATTACCGTCCATCCAGACCACGTACATCCCTTCCGAGCCATCGGGCGCCATGAAAGAGCCGGCGTGCGCGCCGCTCAGGGGCCAGCAGTTGGTGCAGGTGGAAAGGAGCCGAGGCTCGTCGGCGCGGGCGATCGGAACCGTGGCGATCGCGGCACCGGCGAGCGAGAAGAGCAGGAGCTCCAGCCGTGACGAGGCGCGCATGAGGGACCCCAGTCCATGACTGATCGGCACGTCGCCGGCCACACTCCAGGCAAAACGGGCCCGGCGGTTCGCGCCGAGCCCGTCACGATTGCCGCTGAGGATCAGAATCCGGCGGTGACTCCCACGCTCACGACCGGCTGCCACTCTTCGTACGGCGAGTTCTTGTCGTTGAGGAGATCCCACACCGCTTCGGCATAGGCCGACACCCCGGGACGGATCTGCTTCATGTAGCCGCCGCCCACGAGCAGGAAGGGAACCGTCTGGTCTCCCCCGAGCTGGCTCGGGTAGTCGTACTTCATCACCGCGAGCTCGCCGTGTCCGTAGATCTGCGGAAGGAGCCTGTAGTTCGCGAGAGCGCTGGCGCCGAAGTTGTGGGCCTTGTAGTCGAAGGATTGGCGCTTGTCGTTGAGATACTCGTAGCGGAGCTTGCCGCCCACCGAGAGCTTGGGTCTCAGCTTGTATCCCACGAAAGGCTCCAGGCTGATCCGCGTGTAGTCGCTCCAGAAGCTGAATCCCACAGCGCCGCCGACGTAGATCGGCGTCCCAGCGAGTCCGGACTGGTCGGCCGCGCTCGCGGTCGTCGGCGCGGCGGCGGTGCCGGTCGGCGCCACCGGTTGAGCCGCCGGCGGGGGCGCGGTCGCGGTGGTCGGAGTGGTGGTGGTTGGCGCGGCGGTCGGCGTCGTGGTCGGCGTGGTGCTGACGCCTGCGGCGCCCGCGGCGCCCGTGGCGGCGGCTCCAGCGTGCGCGGCCGCGGTGTCGGCGGCCGTGCTGGCGGCTTTCACCGCCATGGAATCCACCTGCGCGATGACCGAGTCGGCTTTCGCGGTGAGACTGTCTTGTGGTGCGGAGGTCTGTGCGCGCACGCCGAGCGGGATCAGGAGAAGAGCGGCCCCGGCGAGGCAAAGCGAGAGGCGCTTCATGAATTGCCTCCAAGAGAGATTGGGCATTCTGGGGGAAACGTGCGGTGAGTTTCAGGCATTGCGCCGGAATGTCAATCTGCGAAAACGACGCCCGGCGCGGATTTTGTGAACACTCCAGCCAGGCTACCGGCGTACTTCGGCGTCCACCTGCTCATTCCAGGTTCTGGAGCGCTGCTCACCGTTCAAGAAAGGCATCACGGTGGTGATCAGCTCGGGAGCCAGGAAGATCTCGTAGTGAGTGAGGTTGGGCAGGATCGCGAGGTGGTTCCTGGGCATGTGCTCGCGGTTCCAGCCGGCATCCTTCAGTCCGCCTCCGAGCAGCTGGTAGAACCGTACGACGTGCTCGGGCCGGAACATGTCGCTGTCGCCAAAGACCAGCAGGACGGGCATGGTCAGCTTCGCCACGTCCGCCGACCAGTCATAGGGCTTGCGCATGTAGGTGCCGATCCGGTCGAGGAGCTCCGGAAAATCATCCGGCCGCGGGGCGACCGCGACGTACGACTTGTACATCGGCGTGTCCTTCATCGCGGGGGCCATCGCCGCGCCGACCGCCGCTTGCTGCGGAAGCATCTCCGGAAAGAAGCCATCCTGCGCGTAACCCGCGGAGACCAGCGCCAGCCGACGCACCATCGCGGGGTGCTGGGCCGCCAGGCGGAAGGCGACGGCGCCGCCCAGCGAGTAGCCGAGCACGTCGACACTGCGGTGGCCGAGTCTCTCCAGGATCGCGGCCATGTCGTCGCCCATGTCCACGGCGCTGATCTCGCGATCGCCGAGTGAGGTGCGGCCATGGCCGTGCAGGTCCACGGCGATCGCTTCCCGCCTCCCGGCCAGAGCTTCGAGCACGGGCCCGAACATCTCGATCTGGCCCAATCCGCCGTGGAGCAGGAGGAGTGGCTCGCCGCGGCCTTCGACCTGGTAGTAGTAGCTCAGGCCGTTGACCTCGAGGCGTCCCTCTTTCATCGCTTCGCCGCCGTGCTCGCGCGAAGCAGCTTCAGCTCCGCCAGATCGGGGTCTGCGGATCGCCAGCACACTCGCGCCGACTCCATCGCTCGCTCCGCACCCGCGGCATCGCCCTGGTGCTGAAGGACGAGTGCCTTGGCCAGATGGCTGCCGCCGTAGTCGTCATCGTGCGCAAGCATCTGATCGGCAATGAAGCCGGCCAGCTCCCAGTCTCCCGCCTCGCGCGCGGTGCGCGCGAAAGAGTCCAGCCGGAAGAGCGCCTGGCTCCACGCATCCGGTCCGGGAAGGGCGCGCAGGGCGAGCACCACCTTCTTCAGCGCCTCCCGGCCTTCGGCGCCTTTGCCGCTCTTGATGAGCAGCTCGGCACGCAGCGCGTCCACCCAGGGATCGACCTGAGCACGGCGCGGAATCAGCCCCGGCGCCACGCGCGGAACGCCTTCCAGCTCGCGCTCCGCCTTGGCCAGCTCTTCCGCCGCGGCCGTGGTCTTTCCCTGCGCGACCAGAGCCTGCCCGGCGAGCGCGTGGCCGGTGGCGCGCGCCTGGACGTACTTCGATTTCGTCATGCCGCGCGCCGCTTCCACGGCATCCTTGTAGCGCTCGCGATAGAGGAAGAAGTTCGGCAGCTCGCGCACGTTGAACGCGCCGTAGGCATCGACGACGCCGAGCGCGCCAGCCTGGTTCATGATCTTCTCGGCGACCTTCATCCGGCCTTGGTGCTGATAGCAGCTCGCGAGCAGGTTGAGATTGTGCCCGTGGTGCCAGTCGAATGCCGGGTCGAGCTTCTCGGCCTTGTAGTAGGCGCGCTCCAGCGAATCCGCCTTCTTGAACTGGACGATCGCGTCGTCCACGCGTCCCACACGCCGAAGATCGTGCCCCCACATGTGGGCGGCGTGCGGGATCGCCGGCGACAGTCGCGCAAAGGCTTCGCCGTGCTCGAGCGCCTTGTCGATCTGTCCGATCGTCTCGTAGGTGTGGATCAGGTAGTGATGCGCCGAGGCGTGATCCGGCACGCGCTTCAGCACCTGTTCGTAGAACGCGATCGACCCTGACGTGCCGCGCTGGCCACGGCCCGAGGCGTTGGGTTCCTCGGCCATCGCACGCAGCAGCCAGAGCTGCTCGTCTTGCGTGTCAGCGTTCAGCGCGTCATCGATGGCCTTCTTGTACGCGAGGAACTTCGCCGCGTTCTCCAGGTCGTCGATGGCTTCCAGCTGCCTGGCCCGGATCTCGATCCGGCGTCGCTCGCGCTCGCTGACCTTGTCCGCGAGAGCCCTGGCCTTCTCGAGAAAGCGTTTTGCCCCGGCTGCGTCGTCGAGGCCCGAGTGCACGCGGCTCAGGCCGACGTAGGCCATCGCCATGCCGGGATCGACGCGCAACGCCTGGTGGAATGACCGCGAGGCCTCGATCCACACGTAGGACTCGAGGTAGTTGAGGCCTTGATCGTAGAAGGCCTGCGCCTCCTTCGTGGAGGCCGTGACCGGCTCGTGGGAGTTGCCGATGCCGGTGCGCAGAGGGAGCGGCCGCTCGAGCAGCCCCTGCGGCACGTACGTCGGTGGCGCCGCGCATGCGGCATGCGGGTCGCTGGCGTCCTGGGTCTGGGCCACTGCCGGAATCGCCAGGAGCGCCGAGATGACAACGAAGGCGAGACGGGATCGAGCCGTGAGCAGGGTCATGGCCCCACTCTACCGCATGGAGAGGATGCGAGGACCAGCCTTCGCGCGGCCAGCGGCTAGAAGGTGACGACCTTGAACAGCCCCTGCGCCTGACCGCCGACCACCAGTCGATCCTCCAGCCCCACCTCGACCCAGATCACGTCCGGGCCATCGACGCCGGCCTCGATGAGCGCCACGGCGATCCCGGGCTGCTGCTTGGCCTTCGCTCGCGCCTCTCCAGGATCGAGGGAGATCAGGGTGGCGCTCCACAGCGCGGCCGAGCGTCCGTCGCCCGCCACGACCACGACTCCGATCAGCCCCTTGGCGGGGTCCTGCCGCGATGAGCTCGCGAGCGCCTGGCCGGCGGCGAGGCGCAGGCGAGCGATCACCGGCATGCGCCCCCGCGGATCGGGAAGTCCGGCGCTCCATGGCTCGCCGCCGGGCGAGACGCCAAGCGCGAGCGCGGCGCCCGGCAGCTCGATCAACGCATTGCGCACGCCGTGCGCGCGGAGCGTGTCTCTCGTCTCGTCCGCCCTCCGTCCCGAGGTCATCCGATGGCCGCTCAACGACTGCAATGCGGCATCGACGTCGCCCATGGCCGGCGGCGCGCCGGTGGACGGCGCATCCACGAACCCCTCCTGTCGCTCCATCACGGAGCGTGCCGCTCGAGCCAGCGACATGGCTTGAGACGAGTCCGCCGCCACGATCTGGAGGCTCGCTTCACCTCCGGTGGCCGGGATCCTGAATTCGTAGGCCTGCCTCGGCCGGTCCTCGGTCTGTTGCACGACGATCGGTGCACGGACCGCGAACGCCGCGTCCGCGCCGGGCCCGTGCCCTCCCGCGGTCTCGATCGCCGGCGCAAGACCTGGGGCCATGGGTGGCGCCGAGGCGTCGCGCAGCCGCTCGGCGAGCCGGCGGCCGAATACGGCCAGCGCCGAGAACTCGGGCCGATCCGCGAGCCACGCGCTGACCATCGCGGTCGCCCTCCCGTTCTCCTCTCGCAGGCGCGGCCGCCAAGAGATCGGACATCCGGCGCCGGTGCCCGGGATCTCGTCGGCCACGAAGCCTTCCGCATCGCCGACCCGCACCAGCATTCTCGGCCCCACCCAGACACGGTCCACGTTCTGCCCGGGAGGCGCGAGCCCGTACCAGGCCAACGCACCCATCAGCTTGATGCGCTCTTCCCCCGGCGGCGGAATGGCGCCTTCGATCCAGTGACCACGGCGGTCGAGCAGCGTGGCCCAGCGCTCGACCGCCTCGAAGTCGGCGTTGGTCACGTGCACGGTGTCCTGCGACGCGCGCTCGACCGCGGCGGCGAACGCGCGCATCGTCCGCGCTTCGAAGCCGTGTCCATGCGCTTCCAGACGCGCCGCTTCGCGGGGGATGAAGCCGTCCCCGTCGTTCAGCGCCAGACGGAAGAAATTGGCGTACAGGCGGTGCGTGCTGGCCACCGACACGAATCGCGAGGCGTCCTGCTCGCCGGTCATGACCACGGGCTCGAGCAGCACGCGCCGCCAGGCTTCGCGCGCGATCAGGCGTCCGATGTCGGGCGTGTCGAGCACCCGCTGCTGAACCGCACGGCTGCTCAGCGACCCGTTCCAGGTGCCGAGGCGATACCCGACCGAGTATCCGGAGAGCACACCGAGCACGGCGGTGATCTTGGAGACCGGCCTCACGAAATCGAGCGTGCGACGATAGAGCTCGTCGTACTGGTCGGGGAGCAGCGAGCGACGCGAGGGAACGTCGAGCCAGAAACCCGTCCCCACGTGGCCACGAACTCGCAGCGGCTCGTAACGGGTGCCGGTGATGGTTTGCGAATACGAACGCCCGCGCGGCGGCGGCAGGAACTCACGGCGCTCCACGTCGTACTGGCTGAACACTCGGCCTCCGGCGCACAGCTCGACCACGAACCGGCTCGAGGTGTCGCCGGGTGCATCGCGATACGACGCGACCTGGAGCTGATCGAAGAGCTCGCCCCACGGAAAGCTGCCGGGCGCGGGGCGGGTTTGCGCGCCGACGAAGAATCCGAGCGCCGACAGCCCGAGAAAGATGGGGAGGATCTGGCTCCTGAAGAGGAAGCGCAGGAGCCGCCCCCCGGCGCGCAGCACCGGGCGCAAGAGCCGGAACCGGGGGGTCCCGAGCCGAGGGAACGGCCGCAGCCTTGGAAATGAGCTCAGTCTGCGTCTCGTCACGCGAAGGCTCCCAATGCGTGGCAGCGCCGCCCCGTGGGGCGGCGTAGGACTCGTCGGTTATCGGCAGAAAGGCTCGGAGCCTTGAATCGGGCGGGGTCGGGAGACCACTATGCTCGCTCCGGAATCGCGGTGGCGCAGACCCAACGGTCGAAGGAGGATTCGACGTGAGCGGCTCGTTCCAGCTCGTCGCATTGCCGTCCGAGCGCTTCGCTCCGCTCTTCGAACAGAGTGATGCGGAGCTCGAGGCGGCCGGCGCTCGCCGGATGATCGTGGATGACAAGCCCGGCTTCCCTTGCCGCGTGAGCCTTGCCGACGCCGAGATCGGCGAGACCGTGGTGCTGATCTCGTTCGCGCACCACGACGCGCCCTCTCCCTATCGCGCTTCGGGTCCGATCTTCGTGCGCCGAGGAGCGCGCACGGCAACGCCGGCCATCGGTGAGATCCCCGCGATGTTCAGACACCGCTTGCTCTCGCTGCGCGCGTACGACGCTGCGGCGTTGCTGGTGGGCGCCGACGTCACCGAGGGTGTCGAGCTCGAGCAGGCCATCGAACGGCTCTTCGAGGACCCCCAGGTGCGGTACCTCCACATCCACAATGCCAAGCCGGGGTGTTTCAACTGCAAGGTCGTGCGGGTGAGGTGAATAGTCCTTGCCGGCGGCGCCGCAGATGCTATCGTCCTGACCTCGGCTCGCGAGGCGCCCTGCCTCGCGCCGTACGATGGAAGGAGGCGCACATGGCAATCCGAGATCTCGTCCGCCCCGCGCCACCCACCTTCCGTCGAGCGCCCTAGCCAGCCGTCCCACCGACGCGCGGCCGCTCCTGCGGAAGGAGCGGCCTTTTTCGTGACCCGGCGAATCGAGGCCGCTCCGTGGCATGCCCCGGGGGATCGCGGCGCTTCCGTGCGCCACAAGAACTCCACGCGAGGTCACGACGTCATGTCGATCGAGACGCTGGGTTGGAATCAGGAATGGAGCGATCAGTTCGAAGTCCATCGCCATCAAGGATGCGAGCCGGGCCGCATTTCCGGCCAGGACCGTGAGCGCTACGACGTGCTCGACGGTCGAGATGAGTCGGCGGCGGAGGTCTCGGGCCGCTTTCGTCACGAGGCTCGAGGCCCTCAGGACTTCCCCGCGGTCGGGGACTGGGTGGCGTTGCGTCCTCGAGCCCACGATGGACCGCGAACCATCGTCGCGGTGCTGCCGCGCGCCACGGTCTTCACTCGCAAGCAAGCCGGCCTCGAGACGGCGGCGCAGATCGTGGCGGCCAACGTGGACACGGCATTCGTGATGGCGGGCCTCGACTCCGATTTCAATCTGCGCCGTCTCGAGCGCTACCTGACGACCGTGTGGGACGGAGGCTCGAACCCCGTGGTGGTGCTCAACAAGGCCGACCTGGCGGACGATGCCGGCGCGCGCGTGGCCGAAGTGGAGGCGATCGCTCCGGGAGTTTCCGTCGTCGCCATCAGCGCCACCGAAGGCCGCGGTCTGGACGGACTCGAGCCGTGGCTTCAGGCCGGACGGACGGTGGTCCTGCTGGGCTCATCCGGTGTCGGAAAGTCCACGCTCGTCAACGCGCTGCTCGGCGCCGAGCGCCAGAAGACCGGCGCGGTCCGCGAATGGGACTCGCGCGGCCGTCACACCACGACGCGCCGCGAGCTGCTGTCCTTGCCGGGCGGCGCCTGGCTCATCGACACCCCGGGCATCAAGGAGCTGCAGCTGTGGATCGACGGCGCGACACTCGAGGATTCGTTCCCCGAGGTCGCGGCGTTGGCGGCGGCATGCCGCTTCCGCGACTGCCGGCACGCCGCCGAGCCAGGCTGTGCGGTGCAGGCGGCGTTGAGCGCCGGAGCGCTTCCGCACGAGCGCTTCGAGAGCTGGAGGAAGCTCCAGCGCGAAGCGGCGTGGCTTCTGGCGAAGCAGGATCAGCGCGTTCGAGCCGAGCAGGAAGCAAGGTGGCGCGCCATCCGGATGGAGCATCGGAGACGGACCCAGCGAAGCCCGAAGCGGTGACCCCTCGAACGGTCTATCATGCGCGCGATGCGCCGCACACTGTTGCTGGTCGCGGTTCTGCTCGTGGTCGCGGCCTCCTTCGTCGGCTGGCAGTACTCGATCCAGATCCTCGGACCCGACAAGCCGGCCGGCAGGACCGGACAGCGTGTGATCGCCCACGGCGAATCGACGATCACGCTGGCGAACACCCCCAAGGCCCGGCGGCCCGGCCATTGGGCGATCGTGTGGCCGGGCGGCCACGGAAAGATCGGGCCGTTGATCTCGGTCCAGGATGGCCAGGTGATCACGCGGTTCACGATCGTCAAGGGAACACCGCCCGACACGACCTGCCGGCTCGCCGGATTCGCGGTGGACGCGGATCCCAGGACCTGGCTCGGAGTCGACTTCGACGAGGTGAAGGTGCCGTCCCGGGTGGGACCGCTTCCGGCGTGGCGCATTCCAGGGAGAGACTCGACATGGGCGATCTTCGTGCACGGTCGCGCCGCCTCGAGGGCTGAAGTCCTGCGCATGCTTCCCGCCTACATGTCGATCGGACTCCCGTGCCTGATCCTCTCCTACCGGAACGACGCGGGAGCGCCTGTGGTCGGCGACGGCAGCTATCGCCTGGGATTCACGGAGTGGCAGGACCTCGAGGACGCGGTTCGCTACGCGCGGACCCAGGGAGCGCGCGACGTCGTGGTGGTGGGATGCAGCATGGGCGGCTCGATCGTGGCCCAGTACCTCCGCCGCTCGAAGGAGCGGGCGATCACCCGCGGCGCCGTTCTCGACTCACCGGCCCTGGATTGGAACGCCATGATCGCCGTGGGCGCGCGGAAGCGCGGAGTCCCCACCTGGGTCACGGAGCTGGGCAAGCTCGTGGCCTCTCTGCGCGCCGGCTTCCGATGGAGTGATCTCGTCCAGGCCCGGCACGTCACCGAGTTCGAGACCCCCATGCTGATCCTGCATGGCGACGCCGACGACGTGGCGCCGATCGCGGTCAGCGAGCAGTTCGCGGCGGCACTTCCCCGTCTGGTGACATTCGATCCCTACCAGGGCGCGGGCCATGTGGAGTCGGCCAATGTCGATCCCGAGCGTTACCGGAAGACCGTCGCCAACTGGCTCATGGCTCACTGGGTCGGCCGGACCGGACCGGAGTACCAACCGATCCGAAGATGACGCGCGACGCGCGTTTCGTTGTGGACGGGCGTCGCGGCCCAGTTGTGTAAGAGTTCGCTGTGGAATGTACCCTGAGAGGAGCGCTCCTGTGGGTGTTTCACCCCCGGGGGGAGGCGGACCATGGGTCTGTCAAGCCTCTGGCGCTCAAGAAGATTCGATGATCTCCAGGAGCCCGGCTCCGAACCGGCGAGGTTCTTGCGCTCTCCCCGCGCCGAGGCGTTGGTCGCCTCGACAACGGAGGAGAGGTCATGAACATTCTATGGACGATCATCATCGGTTTCGTCGTTGGTCTGATCGCGAAGATGCTCATGCCAGGACGCGACCCGGGTGGGTTCATCATCACCACGCTTCTGGGTATCGCTGGAGCATTCATCGCGGGCTATCTCGGCCGCGCACTGAATCTGTACGGGCCAGACCAGCCGGCGGGGTTCATCGCCTCAGTGATTGGCGCGATCCTGCTGCTGGTGCTGTACCGAGTCGTCCGGAGACCGCGCCTTGCGTAACGCGCCTGGCGATGCTCTCGGGACGGCCGGGAAACAGGCCGCGATCAGCGATCTGTTTCCAGTGCTGAGCCGAGGAGTGCCAAGCGAGCCGGCGATGGCGAAGGACCGCCATCGTCGGCTTCACGACTCGGACGACGCGATCCATCGTTTGCTGCTCAGCCGTCTCCGCGCTTGGGGATCGGCAGCGGGCGAATGAGCTTCTCCAGGTCGGCTCTCACGAGCGCCTGACGGAGCTTCTGGCGAAAGGTCTCGGGGCGATCCGGATCGAGGTGTGGAATCCGCACGTCGATGACGGGTAGCCCCGCTTCGCTCATCTTCGAGAACAGGGCGTCGTAGACGTCCGGATCGAGGATGACGATTTTTTCTGCCGGAAGGGTGCCGAGATTGATGAGGAACGGCCCCACGTACGGAGCCAGGGACTCGCCTTGGCGCGGTGCATCCGGCTTGAGATCCACGTAGAAGAAGCCGCGGCGGCGCAGCTCCTTGAGGAACGGCGTCTTGTCCTCGCCCGGCCGGGCCTCGAACAACACCTCGGCCACCTGCGCGAACCGCTCGTCGACGGAGCCCGCGCCCTCGGCGTAGAAGAAACACTCCTCGCTCTCCGGAGACTCTCCCACCAGGAGAAGCCTGATCCGCTTCGGTCGAAACTTCTCGGCCGCCTGATCTCGCTTGAGCCAGCTCCGAGTGCGTTCCGGCATCATGACGTGTCACTCCCACTCCGGGGCTTATCGTCCGGCTTTCAGAGCGAGCTTGGAGCCACGAGCAGCGCCACCGCAACTCGGTTTGGCCGGCACGTAGATCCTTCTGCGAGTTGTAAGGCCGGCTTCACCTTTTTGTTCGATTGCCATCCCTGCGCCAGGAGCCAGGCTCGGCCGAGCCTCCAAGCCTGTACTTTGACCCGGCTTGGAGATCTCTGGCTCGGTGGTTCGCTCCTTGCTCGAATGGAGCGAAGTTTTTCCCACCCGCATTTCTTCAAGGAGGGCGACATGGCCAACAACCTCAGGGAATTGATGATCGAAGAGCTCAAGGACATCTACGATGCGGAGCAGCGGATCACAAAGGCTTTGCCCAAGATGGCAAAGGCCACGGACTCGCAGGAGCTCAAGACCGCGTTCCAGACTCACCTGCGCGAGACCGAAGAGCAGATCAAGCGGCTGGAGGAGGTTTTCGAGCAGTTCGGCGCGTCCCCCAAGCGCAAGGAATGCAAGGCCATGGTGGGGCTGATCGAGGAGGGCGAAGACCTGATGGAGGCGGACCATTCTCCGGACGTCCTCGACGCGGCCCTGATCACCGCTGCACAGAAGATCGAGCACTACGAGATCGCCGCCTACGGCTCTCTGCGGACCTGGGCGGAGATGCTGGGCGAGAGCGAGGTCGTCAACCTGCTGCAGACCACGCTCGACGAGGAAGGCGAGGCCGACAAGAAGCTCACCGAGATCGCGCAGTCGCTGAACTTCGAGGCCATGGAAGGCGAAGAGGGAATGGACGAGGAGATGGGCGAGAAAGTTCCCGTTCGCGCCGCCAAGCGCAACACCCGGAGCTAGCCGAGCCAGGCTGGCTCGAGGTCACGCTGGAACCGCGCGGAGGGCGCGGCCCTCAGGGTCGCACCCTCCGCTTCGTCATTCAGAAGCACGTCACCAGCAACCGCACCGGGAAGATCTTTCTCGACGGGTTGCGCAATGTGCGCGGTGCGACCTGCGTGGCGGAGCCCCCGGGGCTTCGCTACAGCGAGATCGAGAGCCTCGCGAAGGGGACGGCCTCCCGCAGCCCGCCGAACCGCTCCTCGCCAGTCAGCGCGCGGATCGACTCGTCCTCGATGTCGACCGACCCCGAGAGCAGGTAGAGCACCCCGAGATCGATCTGCCCGTTCTCGTTGATCGCGAGCCGGGCGCCCAAGCCGAACTTGAGCCCCGCGGTGAGTGCCGTGAACTTGCCCGAGCCCGCGCCTCCCTCCATCGACCACCGGTTCACGACGAGTGACGGCGAGAACTCCGCGTAGGGGCCGGACTGCTGAGGGCCGCGCAGATACCCGATGAGACCGAGGCTGACCGGGATGAACGAGTTCTCCAGGTCCGAGGTCGGGCATGGGATGGGGCCGACGCATGGGTTCCCGACCCTGCCACCCGTGCGGTGCATGTAGGCCACATCGGCTGTGACCTCGATGTGCTCGACGGCGAGCTTACTCACACCGAACGAGGCGAGCCCGCTCGCATCACCGGCGCCCTCGATGCGTCCCGCGCCGATCGAGTAGGCGAGTTCACCGGCACCAGAGTCCGATGCGCCGATCAGGCAGCCGAGGGAACAGACCACCCAGACCAACAGACGGTTTCTCATGTTCGTACCTCTGCCCGGTCAGGTGACCCACACCTTCGTCAACTGTACTCCCACCTCAGGTTGTCCGATACCGGCAGCATAGGCCTGCGCAGCCAACCGTTCGGCGCGCCGGTCTACCGGTGCGCCATGAGGGGCGTGCCCTCACCGAACCTGTATCCTCACCTCGCCATGCCGATCACGATCCGTCCTGCCGTCGCATCCGACGAGGCGGCCCTCGGCCGCTACGGCGGCGCGCTCATGCGGCTCCATCATCAGCTCGATCCGCAGCGCTTCATCACGACCGAGCGGCCCGAGCAGGGTTA
>DASTBI010000104.1 GCA_035712145.1 Candidatus Eisenbacteria bacterium
CAGAACACGACATCCGGCAGCACCGGCGGCAGCACCGGCGGGACCGACACGACCGGCGGCACGGGCACCAGCCTGCCGTCGACCAACGCACGGGCCGTGGCGACGTTCGAGTCGCTCGGCATGTACTGGAAGCCCGGCACCAATCCGGGCTCCGCGGGCTGCACCGTGCGCTATCGCAAGAAGTCCGAGTCCACGTGGAAGGAAGGCCTGAACCTGTGGTACGACTCGCGCGACGCCGAGTGCCGCGGCAGCATCGTGCATCTGCAGCCGGGCACCGACTACGTGGTCGAGATGGGGCTTCCGGGGCAGCAGCCGAAAGCCGGCGTCAACACCAAGACCTGGTCGGAGAACTTCCCGATCGCGCAGACGATCAACGTCGGCGATCGCTCGACTCCGCTCGAGATTACCCAGGGCGGCACGGCCAACGGTTACATCCTGTACACCGGCGGCACCATCGACGTGGCGAACAACCACGCCTACAACATTCGCATCGCGGCGCCTTACGTCATCGTGCGCGGCTTCACGCTGAAGAACGCGCGCCAGGACGGCATCTTGCTCGTGCAGGGCGCGAAAGACGTGGTGATCGAAGGGAACGACATCAGCAACTGGGGGCGTCCGCACCCGAACGGCTTGATTTCGAGCGACGGCTGGAAGATCGGCGAGAACGGCGACTCCGGAATCGCGGCGCGCTGCGGCTCCGGCTCCACGCCCTGGCTCGAGCGCACGATCATCCAGAGAAACAAGATTCACCATCCGCGCTATGGCTCGAACAGCTGGTCCGACGGTCACCCGTATGGCCCGAATGCGACGCTCTTCAAGAACTGCGGCGGCAACCACGTGTTCCGCTTCAACGAGGCGTACAGCTCGACCGGCCGGTACTTCATGGACGTGTACGGCGGCGGCACCAACTTCTCGATGTTCGGCATGCCGACTTCCGACAGCGACATCTACGGGAACATCCTGATGCACGCCTGGGATGACGCGATCGAAGCCGAAGGCTCGAACATGAACGTGCGCATCTGGGGCAATTACATGGACCAGACCGCCACGGGCGTGGCCACGACCTCCACCAGCCGGGGTCCGGTGTACATCTTCCGCAACGTTCAGAACCGCAGCCGCAACAAGTCGATGAGCACGTTCGACGGCGACTCGCGCCTGTACACCTACAAGTCGGGCTCGGCGTCCGGCTACGAGGGTGGCCGGCGCTACGTGTTCCATAACACGTCGCTGCAGGCACCGCCGCCGGCCGGCTCGAGCTACCCGCTCGGCGCCGGATCCAGCCTCGCCGGTCCGGGCAACGGCCAGATGCTGAA
>DASTBI010000105.1 GCA_035712145.1 Candidatus Eisenbacteria bacterium
GGACTGTGCCAGGTCGAACCCCGCCTGTCCGTGGGCGATGACCAAAAGCAAGGCGGCGGCCACGATCGCCCCCGCGACCTGGGCGGCGATATAGGCCGGAATGTCCTTTGCCGGAAACCGCCCGCCGGCCCAAAGCCCCACGGTGACGGCAGGATTGAGGTGGCATCCCGAGATATGGCCCAGCGAGTAGGCCATCGTGAGCACGGTCAGGCCGAAGGCAAGCGAAACCCCGAGCAGTCCGATCCCCACGTCGGGGAAACCTGCCGCCAGCACGGCGCTGCCGCATCCGCCGAACACCAGCCAGAACGTGCCGAGTGCCTCTGCCGCGCTTCGCCGGGCTATGTGCATGACGTATCACCTTGCGTGGAGACGATCCAAACTGACCGGAGGGATCGGTCATGGTGAACCGGGGCCCGTGGCACAGGGGCGGCCACCGGGACGTGAGCCCTTCGCAAAGCGCCGACCGGAGGCGTAAGCGGCCCAAGCATGAGGGCAATTAAGCGGCCGCTCCAGCGCCATCACAATCGGGCAATACCCCGACGCGCCTTTGATCTAGAGCGGTTTTCCACCGGCGTGAATCGCCGGGAGATTCCTTCTGAGCCGACGGTCTGATTCATGATGCTGGCTGGATGGAGGTCAGCATGGATGGGCAAACCGCTATCGATGGACTTGCGGTCGAGGGCACTGGCCGCGGTTGATCAAGGTATGAGCTGCCGGGGTGCGGCGACGCGCTTCGGGGTGGCGCCAGCGACGGTGATCCGCTGGCATGACCAGCGACGGCGGCAGGGTCATTGCAATCCCAAGCCGCAGGGCGGTGACACGCGCTCGCACCGGATCGAGGTGTACCGGCAGAGGATCATCGCGCTCTACGAGGCGCGCCGCGACATCACGCTCGACGAACTCCGCCGGGAACTCGCCGGTACCGGAGTGAGCGTGGCGATCTCGACGCTGCACCGATTCTTCACGAGGCACGGGATTACGCGCAAAAAAAGGTCGGGCACGCGAGCGAGCAGGACCGCCCGGATGTCCGGAGCCAGCGAGAGGCCTGGTTCGATGGTCAGCTCGACCTCGATCCTGAGCGGCTCGTCTTCATCGACGAAACCTGGACCGCGACCAACATGACCCGCAGCCACGGGCGCTGCCTCCGCGGCGAGCGGCTTCGGATGGGCTTCCCTCACGGCCACCGTAAGACGACGACGCTGGTCGCCGGGCTGCGTACCACCGGCATGGTCGCGCCGATGGTGCTCGACGGGCCGATCAACGGCGAGTGGTTCGAGGCCTACGTCGCCAAGGTGCTCGTCCCCGAGCTGCGCCGCGGCGACATCGTCGTGATGGACAACCTCTCGAGCCACAAGCGTGCGGCGGTGCGTGAGCTGGTCGAACGGGCCGGCGCGAAGCTGCTGTTCCTCCCGCCCTACAGCCCGGACTTCAATCCGATCGAGAAGGCCTTCGCCAAGCTCAAGGCACTGTTGCGCAAAGCGGGTGAGCGCACCGTCTCGGGCCTGTGGGACCTCATCGGCAAGCTCGTCGACCTATTCAAACCCCACGAGTGCGCCAACTACTTCAGCTCGTGCGGCTATGACCCAGACTGAGCGGAATCCGCTCTAGCGGCAAGCGCTCGAGCACTGGAGCCCGTCTTGGCCACCACCATCCGGCCGCGCCGCCTCAACCACATGAACCTGGTGCTGGAAAGCGCCGAGGAGAGTCTGCGGCACTTCCGCGAGAAATACGACGCCGAACTC
>DASTBI010000106.1 GCA_035712145.1 Candidatus Eisenbacteria bacterium
CCGACATGCAGTCCCGAGCCCGAGGGATACGGGAACATGTCGAGGCAGTAGAACTTGGGCTTGCCGGGATCGGTGCGGGTGACGAACGTCCCTCGCTCCTCCCAGTAGGCCTGCCACTTGGGCTCGACGTCTGCGAATGGATAGCGGTTCATTGGGGCGAGGGAGGATAGCAGATCACGATTCCGCCGCTGCACGTGGCTGCTTCGACCGAGGTTGCTCATCTCGGGTTCGTCAGCGAATTCGGAGCTTCATGGCTCTTCGGTCATCCCCGTGCTCACCAGTTGGGTCCCTTGTATCTAGCCAACCACCAAGAACCATTGCTCAGGTGGTGAGACGACTAGAGTTCACCGCAGACAAGCACTGGTTCCTGGTGGTGAGGTGAGAGCACTTACCCGATGCTTGGCAAGGCGGACACCGAAGAACCAAAAAGCGTGTCGGGCAGTCGTTTTGCGACGAGCGCGGAGCAGCGTGTTTGCGATCGGAGCGCTTGTCGCAAAACGAGCTGCCCGACCGTAGAAACGCTCCGAATTCGCTGACGAGCCCGAGAAGTGCTCTCGATAAGGTTGCGATCAGCGTCGCGCGGGGATGGCTCCGCCGCTGCTGATCTCGCGGGTCACCTGCTCGAGTGCCGCCACCGCGTCCGCACGCCCGCCCTTCCACGCCCACTCCGCGCGGTAGAGCGCGTCGAGCGACTGCGCCAGGTGGGACGGCGAGCTGCGGCGCGAGAGCGCCATGCTGAGGTCGCGCCAGCGCGCCCAGCCTCCCATGGCGCCGCCGACCAGGTTGGTCAGCGCGAACAGGATCGATCCCTCGCTCTCCCCCGCCGCCAGGACCAGGCCCAGCCGCCGGCCCGCCAGCATCGGGTCGCCCGCCGCGACCGCGGCGAGGAAGTCGATGAGGTCGGCATTCGACACCGGGCGCAGCAGCTGCGCCGCCTCTTCGTTGGTGATGCGCTTCGAAGGCCCCACGCAGGTGAGCAGTTTCTCGAGCTCGTTGAAGAACTCCGAAGGATCGTTCTCGCAGCTGTCCGCCAGGCTCTCGAGCAGCCCGTCCTCCACCGTCAGGCCTTCTCGCCCGACCCGGCGCCTGCCCCATGCGATCAACGCCCGGCGCGCGAGCGGAAACGCCGTGAGCCGCGCCGCGCAGGCGGCGCGCAGCGGCTCGAGCGAGCGGCGCGCCGAGTCGGCGCCGGACTCGGAGAAGATGAGCGTCGAGGCGCCGGCCGGACGGCGCACGCCCTCCGCCAGCGCGCGAATCCCGCGCTCGCTGCGCGAAAGGCCTTCCACGTCGAGCACGATGATCAGCTCGCGCGGCGTGAAGAGCGAGGCGCCCTGGTAGACGGCGAGGATCTCTTCGACCGAGTCCTCCGCGGCGCGGAACACCCGAGGATGAGGAGACTCGGGACAGGCCTTCGCCCAGGCGTGCCGGGCTTCGGCGATCACGGCCGCCTTCAGCGACTCGTCTGGCCCGTCGAGGTAGAGACTGGAAGGGAAGTCGTCGGACTCGAAGCGCGCCACGAGCGTGGCCTCGTCGAGGCGCTCCGAAGGCCGGGCTCGCCCCTCGGCGCTACCAGCCTTCGACGGTGCGGGCGACGATTTCTTCGGCGATCTTTCGGATGGCTTCTTTTCGGCCATCGAGCTCCGTCTGCGCTTTCTGTCCCGGGACGTCGATGACGAAGTAGTTGTGCGTCTTCAGCATCTGGTCGTCCTTCCAGAGCTCCCGGTTCTTGACCATGTCTTTCATCGTGACCGAGATCCCGATCCTCACCCGGTACTCGTCGGCGTTCTGAGCGGCGTTGAAGCCGAAGACCGCGTTGGCATACTCGGTCACGCGGCCTCGGAGCACGGAGTTGGCGCCGCGCTCACTGACCACCTTGAGGTGGTTGTCCTCCACGAAGTGGTCGATCACCGCCTGAGTGATCTCCTGCTCGAGCGCGTACTCCGTGGTGCTGTTCTCGAACACCGGAATGGCGATCGTCTTGAGATGAGTCGGGAGCAGGGCCGTGCTGGTCGAGTAGGCGCACGACACGGCGGCCAGGGCGATCGCGCCCAGAGCGGCACGCCACAAGGTGCGCCGCGTCACTCAGGCGGCCTGATCGTGCGACGGCGAATCGGGGCCCAGCTGGTAGAGCTTCATGCGATAGCGCAGCTTGTCCCGCTTGAGGTTGAGGATCTCCGCCGTGCGACTCTGGTTCCACTTGGTAGCATACGAAGCCTTCAGAATCAAGGCTCGCTCCAGCTCCTCGATCAAGGGCTCGAAGGGAATACCGCCATCCGGCACGGTGTTGACCAGGATCTCGTCGATCCTCTGTCCAATGGAAGCCTCCGAGACGCGCGAGGCGCGCGGCGCGATCTTCAAGTGCGGGGGTTCCAGCATCACGCTGTTCTCGAGCAGAACGGTGCGCTCGAACAGATTCCGCAGCTCGCGGATGTTGCCGGGCCACGGGTATTCGGTGAGCACGCGCTGCGCGGCCGGCGAGATCTCACGGAACGGCTTCTTGAACTGCCGCGAGAAGCGCTCCATGAAGAGCCGCGCCAGCGGCAGGACATCCTCACGGCGCTGCCGGAGCGGCGGGACGTCGATCGGCACCACCTTGAGACGGTAGTAGAGGTCTTCGCGGAATCCCCCCTCCTGCACCATGCGCTCCAGGTCCTGGTTGGTGGCCGAGATGATGCGCACGTTGACGGTGATGTCCTTGGTGCCGCCCACGCGCTTGAAGGTGCGCCGCTCCAGCACGCGCAGGAGCTTCACCTGGAGCATCGGGCTCATCTCCCCGATCTCGTCCAGGAACAAGGTGCCGCCGTTCGCCAGCTCCATCAGGCCGAGCTTCTGAGCCCGCGCGTCGGTGAAGGCGCCCTTCTCGTGACCGAACAGCTCGCTCTCGAGCAGCTCACGGGGGATCGCGGCGCAGTTGACCTCCACGAAGGGCTTGTCGTGGCGAGCGCTCATGCGATGGATGAGGTTGGCGAAGTATTCCTTTCCAGTGCCGCTCTCTCCGGCGATCAGGACCGTGGTGGTGTCTCCCCGGGCGACTTGCTCCGCGATCGCGTAGACCTCCTGCATGGCGGGGCTCTGTGAATGGAGGTAGTCGGAATCCGAGAACGCGCGGTGACGGAGGCGGCGCAGCTCGATCCACACCTTCTGTGAGTCGACCCCGCGATCCACCAGCGCCAGCAGCTCCTGGTTCTGGAACGGCTTCTTCACGAACCAGAACGCGCCGGCGCTCATCGCTTCGACCGCGGTCTCGACCTCGCCGAAGGCGGTCATCAGGATCACCACCACCTCGGGCTGCAGCTTCTTGATCTCACGCAGCAGCTCGATGCCCGTGCCGTCGGGCAGCTTGAGGTCCAGCAGGACCACGTCCGGCATCGCGGACTCGATCTCGGTGCGCGCCTCGCGCACCGACGCCGAGCTGCGCACGTCGTAACCTTCGTCCTCGAGCGCCTTGCAGACGAAGTGGCGGATCGAGTCCTGGTCGTCGACGACCAGCACCGAGGCCTTGCTCATGGGATCCCTCCATTGGTATCCAGCGGCAGCTCCACGCTGAACGTGGCGCCGCGACCTGGCTCGCTTTGAACCGTCAGGGCGCCACCATGGCGCTTGACGATGTCGTGGCAGATATAGAGACCGAGCCCCGTGCCGCCGGGCTTGGTGGTGAAGAACGGCTCGAAGATGGTCTTCAGGTGCTCCGCGCTGATGCCCGAGCCGTGATCGCGAATGCGGGCGATGACGCTGGGTCCATGCGCGCGACGGCCGCGCGCCGGCGCCAGGCCGATCATGACCTGCACCGTGCCTCCGGCCGGCGAGGCCTCGCCCGCGTTCTTGATGAGGTTGATGAACACCTGCTGGATCTGGTCGGCGTCGTGCGGGACGGGCGGGGTGCCCGGCGTCAGCTCGAGCGCCGGAGTGACGCCGCGCTCCTTGAGCAGCGGCTCGAGCGACTGCAGCGCCCGGCGCACCGCCTCCTCGAGCGGCGCGGCGCGCATCTGGAGCTGGCGCGGATGGGTGATGTCGAACAAGTCCTGCACGATGGCGTCGAGCCGGCGAATCTCGTGGAGCATGAAGTCGACGTGCTCGCGGTGCGTGGCCTGGTCCTGTAGCGCGCGCGCCAGATACTGGACGCCGGCGGCGATGCCGGTGAGGGGATTGCGGATCTCGTGGGCCACGCTGGAGGTGAAGCGGCCGAGCGCGGCCAGGCGGTCCATGGAGCGCGCATGCTCCTCGGCGCGCTTGAGGGGCGTGAGGTCGACGAAGGTGGCGATCGCGCCGTAGACCGCGCGCCGGTCGTTGCGCAGCAGCGACGTCGTGAGCCGCACCGGGATCGGCGAGCCGTCCTTGGCGCGCAGCATGGTCTCCACCCGCACCGCCTCGCGGCCGTTCTCGAGCGTGGCGCGCAACAGGTGGTCGCCATCCTGTCCGAGCACGGCGCCAAAGGGCTGGCCTCGCACGTCGGTTTCGTGGAACCCGAGGAGCTCCTGGGCGGCGCGGTTGAAGGTGAGCACCTCCCCTTTCATGTTCACCGCGACCAGCGCGCTGGCCATGCTGTCGAGCACGTTCATGCGGAAGCGCTCGCTCTTTCGCAGGTCATGCGACAGCCGTGCGTTCTCGACCACCGGTGCGACCGACAGCGCGATCGACTCGAGCAAGGTGGCGTCCGCCGGACCGAGCGGCGGCGCCTGGCTTCCCCGCCCCATGCCGATCACGCCGAGGATCGGCATCAGCTCGCACGAGAGGCAGTGGCGCTGGCGGTCCTCCCGGTCGGCCGCCCAGCGATCGGCGGCCGGACCCGGCGGCGGAGCGACCAGCGTGATGTCCCCCAGGATGCAACGGGCTCCGCACAGCTCGTGCGGGTCCCCCACCGGTGCCACCGAGTGCCGCTGCAGCGGCACGCACGCGATCGATCCGAGCGATGCCATGGTCTCGTGGAGCGCATGCCCTTCGGGCAGCACCAGTGCCAAGTGGCTCGCGGGATCGCGGATCAGCACCGTGCGGTTGAGCCACAGGGCCCGCGGCACGGCCCCCGGATCGCCATCGAGCGGCAGCTCGAGCCACGTGCCGCGCTCGCGTCCGCCGTCGAAGTGGATCCAGGTGCCTTCGAGCAGGCCGTTCTCGCGGTTCACGAGCAGGAGGAAGGCGTGCTCGAACCCGAAGGCTCGGGCGAGGTAGCGAGCCACGGTGCGCGTGGTCTCGCCGGCGTCGAGCGCCGACACCAGGCCGCTCGCCACCTCGCGAAGGGACACCAGCTGGACGTTGGTCTCGATCAGCCGCCGGTGGCTCTTCTCCAGCTCGTCGACCAGCTCGGAGACGGTGCGAATGAGCACCGAGGCGTCATCGGCCTCGGGACCCGGATCCGGGTCCAGCGCCGGAGACAGGCCGCGCACTTCGTCCACCCGGCGCAGCAGATCGCGGAGGGTTCCACGCTGCGAAACCGACATCGGTCACCGCTCGGCGGCGGCCCAGGGGTGGGCCGCGTCCGCGAAGACGTTCATCGGCGCCGGGCCGTCTCAGGGCGGGATATCGACGGCGCGCGCGGTTCGGTCGAAGGTCAGGCGAGGTCGGTGAAGTCGCGGACGCATGCCGCGACGTACCGGATCTGTTCCTCCGTCAGCTCGGGATAGATGGGAAGCGCCAAGACTTCACGGGCGGCAGCCTCGGACTGCGGCATGTCGCCTTCGCGATAGCCCAGCGACGCGAAGCACTGTTGCAGATGGAGCGGAACCGGATAGTAGATCTCGGTTCCCACGCCGCGATCGGTGAGGTGTTGCCGCAGGGCATCGCGCTGTGGCACGCGGATGACGTACTGGTTGTAGATGTGGCGCGTGCGCGCATCGCGGTAAGGCCGCGTCAGGCGGGCGCCCTCGAACAGCTGGTCGTACAGCGCCGCGTTCTTCGCGCGCTTCTCGCTCCAGCGGTCGAGGTGGCGGAGCTTGACCCTCAGGACCGCCGCCTGCAGCGCGTCGAGCCGCGAGTTGGTGCCGACCAGTGCGTGGTAGTACTTGGGCTTGGCCCCATGCTCCCGCAGGAGCCGGACCCGCTCGGCGAGCGCCGCGTCGCGGGCGGTCATGATGCCGCCGTCGCCGAAGGCGCCCAGGTTCTTCGAAGGGAAGAACGAGAAGCAGCCCAGGTCGCCGACCGAGCCCGCGCGCCGCCCCTCCCACTCCGAGCCGATCGCCTGCGCCGCGTCCTCGATGAGGAAGAGCTGGTGCTTGTCGCAGACCGCCTTGATGGCCGTGAGGTCGCAACACTGGCCGTACAGGTGGACGGCGACCACGGCCTTGGTGAGCGGCGTGATGGCTGCCTCGAGGCGGTGCGGGTCGAGGTTGTAGGTCCGGGGATCGATGTCGACGAACACCGGCCGGGCGCCGACGTTGGCGATCGTCCCGGCGCTCGCGAAGAACGAGAACGCTGTGGTCACCACCTCGTCGCCCGGGCCCACTTCGAGTCCGCGCAGCGCGAGCAGCAGCGCGTCGGTCCCCGAAGCGCACGCGATCGCCTGCGGAGAGCGGCAGTAGCGGGCGATCTCCTCTTCGAGGCCCGACACCTCGGGGCCGCCGATGAAGCGCGCGCTGTCGAGGACGCGGTGGACCGCCTGATCGATGTCGTTCTTGATGTCCGCGTACTGCGCCTTCAAATCCAGCAACGGCACCTGCATCATCGCCTTCACGGGCATCGCGCTCATCATGTTCTCCTAGCTGTCCACCCATCCCTGGTTGTCGAGCAATTGCTCCACCGGCACATCGCGCCACGGCTTGGCTGGGCGGCCCATCACCACCGTCCGCGGCGGCACGTCGCGGGTCACCACCGATCCCGCCGCGACCAGGCCGTCCTCGCCCACCGTGATCCCGGGCAGCAGCACCGAGCCGGCTCCCACGCGACCGCCGCGCCGGATGGTCACGCCCTTGAAGTGCTTGAAGCGCTCGGCGGTGCGTCCCACGAAGTTGTCGTTCGAGGTGATCACGCCCGGCGCCACGAACACCCGGTCCTCGAGCGTCGAGTAGGCGGTGATGTAGCACTCGCTCTCGAGCTTGCAGTAGCGTCCGATGGTGCACACGTTCTCCACCGTCACTCCGCGTCCGACGATCGTCCCGCGTCCGATCGTGACGTTCTCACGGATCGTGCAGAGGTCGGCCATCAGGACGCGCTCGCCGATCGCGGCGCCGCGATAGAGCACCACGCCGGTGCCGACGATCGATTCGTCTCCGATCCTGAGCGCGGGCAGCTCCTGCTCCTTGGTGGTCGCGGAGTTGGCCGCGCGCATCGGGTGCTTGCCGAGCGTGGCGTGGTCGTCGATCCGCACGCGATCGCCGACCTCGGTGCCGGCATGGATCACCACGTGATGGCCCACCCGGCACCCGGTGCCGAGGCGAGCGCCGGCCTGGATCACACACCCTTCGCCGAGCTGGACGTCGTGGCCCAGCACCGCCGAGGGATGCACCACGCTGGTCACCGGCTGGGTGGCGCTCATCGGCTCCCCGCCGTCTGCGGCCGCAACGCCATCGGCGCCCCGCCGGCCTCCAGCGAGGCCTGCGCGGCAGCCAGCACGCGCACCACCTGAAGCCCGCTCTCGCCGTCGGTGAGCGGGGTCTTGCGCTCGCGGATGCAGTCGATGAAATGCTGGCACTCGACCCGAAGCGGCTCCTGCAGTGAGATCCGGGGCAGCACGATGTCGCCGCTCCGCACGGTGAGCGCGTCGGAATAGCTCACGAACTGTCCGCCGCGATCCACGCCCTTGTCGTACACGCGGATCTTCTCGCTGGCTTCCATGTCGTCGAACACCACCATCTTGCGGCTGCCGACCACGGTGAACTGACGGAGCTTGTGGGGATCGAGCCAGGAGACGTGCACGTGCGCCATCTTTCCGCCCGGGAAGCGCAGGTGCAGGAACACCACGTCCTCCACTCCGCCTTGCAGGAAGGCGCTGCCGCGAGCCGCGACGTCGACCGGCTCGGCCTCGAGCAGATGGAGGATCACCGAAAGATCGTGGGGCGCGAAGCTCCACAGCGCGTTCTCGTCGTGCCGCACCTTGCCCAGGTTCACCCGCTGCGAGGTGACATAGTAGAGATCGCCGAGCTCGCCCTTCTGCACCAGGTCCTTCATGTAGCGCACCGCGGGGTGATGCAGCAACAGGTGCCCGACCATGAGGATTCGCTGCCGGTCGCGGGCCAGCGCCACCAGCTCCTCGGCGTCCGCCACGTTCAAGGCCAGCGGCTTCTCGACGAACACGTCCTTCCCGGCCAGCAGACAGGTCTTGGCGAGCGGGTGGTGCTGGACCGCCGAGGCGGACACCACCACGCCATGGACGTCGGGATCGGCGGCCACCTCTTCCACGCGGGTCGCGGGCCGTGCCTGGGGATAGCGCGCGGCCGTGCGCTCGAGCCGGGTGGCGTCGCTGTCGCAAAGGCGCGCCAGCCGCACGCCCGGCAGGGCGGCGAAGTTGCGGACCAGGTTGGCTCCCCAGTCCCCGGTTCCAACGATCCCGATGCCGACGTCCTGAGCCAAGAGGCCTCCACCCCTGCCGTAGGACCAAATGCCTGTCTGGGAACCGCGCAGTCTAGCCGCTTCCGGGCGACCGCTCAACGCTCAGGCGGCCGCCTCTCGCACCGGACGCTCCACTCGATTCCGGCCCTCCCGCTTGGCGCGATACAGGGCTCGGTCGGCGGCGGCGATCAAGTGGCTCGACGTCACGCCGTCGGCCGGGAAGCACGCCACGCCGAGGCTCACCGTGATCTCGCCGCGCGCCGTCAGCGGGAACGCGTGCTCCTCGATCGCGGCGCGCAGACGCTCGGCCACGACCATCGCACCGTCCTCCGCGGTCTGCGGAAGGATGATCGTGAACTCGTCGCCGCCGTACTTCGCCACCAGATCCCACGAGCGCACCGCCTGGGCGAGCAGGCCCGCCATCTCGCGCAGCAGGAAGCTCCCGCGCAGATGACCGTGCCGGTCGTTGTAGTTCTTGAGATTGTCGACGTCGATCATGATGATCGAGAGATCCTGCCGGAAGCGGGCGGCGCGCTTCATCTCGCGGCGCAGCGCGGTCTTGAGGAAGCGGTAGTTGAAGACCTGCGTGAGATCGTCGGTGATCGCGAGCTTCTCCACGCGCTCCACCAGGCGATGGTTCTCGAGCGCCGTGGCCAGCCACGCACCGAGGAGGCTGACCAGACGTCCATGCTCCGCCGTGAACGTCGCAGCGCCGGGGCGGCGATACACCGCGAGGTAGCCGGGGTCCTGCTCGCGCATCCGCACCGGCACGAACAGCGCGGGACCCGATTCCATGCCCGGGCAGCCGTCGGCGCGCGAGAGCACGGGGTCGGCCCCGAGGTCGCCCGTGATCACCGGCGGGCCCGGACGCACCAGGCGCGTCAGGTCGCCGCCGTTGACCGGACGGGTGAAGGGATCGGGAATCTCCGAGCCTTCGAGCAGCGAGAAGCCTTCGCCCTGTCTCGCTTGCACGAGCAGCACGACCGCGCCCGCCGCGTCGAGCAGCTGGAGCGCGCAACGCAACGCGTGGCCGACCAGCTCGGGCCGCGAACGGCCGCCCGAGCGGCCCGCCAGGTCCATCAAGGACTGGAGATGCCGGTCTCTTGTCAGCATGAGTTCTTGGTTTGGGCGAAATCCACCAAACACGTCGCAACCCGTATGCCAGCCGATGACCTCGGCTTACGTCCGCCGTCGTCCCGCCATCAGCCGGACGATCAGGAATGCGGCGCGGGCGCCGAAGGCAATGGCGCCGCCGGCGATGAGGAGCCACGCGGCGGTCTTCGACCAGCCGGGCAACGGCAAGGCGATGCCGGAGTTGGACAGCATCCAGCCCGCATACACGAGGCTCGAGAGGAGGCTCAGGGAGAGCAGGATCTGAACGATGCCCCACGCTCTCCATTCACGCTCTCTCGCGGCGGCGAGCGAGGGAATCGCGGGTCGATCCGGCCGTGCAGAACGCAAGCCGCTGGGGGAAACGGCCGCAATTTGACCGCCGGCGCCCTGGCGAGTGGCCGTCCATAGCCGGGTCGCGCCCAGCAGGAAGGAGCGCCGGCTCTGCACCGAGAAGCCCACGGCGGCGAGCACCGACTCGAATTCCGGCCCGGACCCGAAGGCGAGCACGGATTGCGACAGGTAGCGGTACGCCGAAGGATCGGGAGACAGCCTGCCCGCGAAGGGCACGACGTGGAGCAGATAGAAGCGGTGGAGCGGCCCGGTGAATCCCGGTGGCGGAGCGGTGGCTTCGAGCACCACCAGCGTTCCGGAAGGCTCGAGCACGCGCGCGATCTCGCGCAGCGCCTGATCGACCGGACGAAGGTTGCGCATGCCGAAGGCGATCGTGACGGCGTCGAGGCTTTGATCGGCGAAGGGAAGCCGGAAGGCGTCGGCGCACAGCAGCCGCGGTCCCCAGCCGGTGGTGCGCTGCTCGTCGGCCGCCAGCCGCAGCATGCCGAGGCTCACGTCGGCGCCGATCACGAGGCGCCCAGGCCGCCGCAGGCCCGGCAGCGACGCGCCGTCCCCGGTGCACAGATCGAGCACGGCGCGCGCCGACTCGGGAACCTCGCGCCACATCGCCTGGCGCCAGGCGTGATCGCGACCCAGGGATAGGATGCGATTGATCAGCCCGTAGCGAGCCGAGACGTGATCGAACATCTCGGCCATCGGCTGCGCCGCGCGGGGTTCGAAGCGCGCCGCATCGACGTCCAGCCTGTCGCCTGCCATGCCCTGCATCCAGGTGGAGTTTGAGTGGTGCGCCCGACAGGAATCGAACCTGTAACCTTTAGCTCCGGAGGCTAACGCTCTATCCAATTGAGCTACGGGCGCACGAAGCCTCGCGAGCGGAGCGGCC
>DASTBI010000107.1 GCA_035712145.1 Candidatus Eisenbacteria bacterium
GATGACCGAAAGCAGCTCGGCGGCGACGAAGAGGTTGGGAATGACCACGCCCAGCAGCGCCAGGGCGACCTCGTAGCCGGGGCCGACCACGCCGTAGCGCGAAGGGTCCAGATGCCCGCGAAGCAGCATCCTCGCGCCCTCGGCGTAGCCTCCGTAGAAGTCGGTCTCGGCGAAGACGTCACCGATCCGGTGTGGCCCGAGGATCATCGCCAGGAGGGCTGCGCCGTAGAGGGCGACGACCACGAACCCCGCGAGCCTGCAAAGACGAGCCGCCGCAGGCGAGAGGCTCCACACGGGACGGCTCGTGGCGCGACGGTCTCGTTCGCGGCGTTTCACGGGCGTGAGAGGCCGGTGGCGCCTTCAGGGATGAGCATGAAGGCGCCAGTCTAGCCCACGCCGAGCCATTTCGGCCGGATGCGCTGGCGCGGCGGGGAGCCTCTTAGGGACCGCCGAAGGCGAAACCGATTCCGACCAACAGCTGGATGCCGCTGAAATCGGTATCCATTTCCTGGCCCGTGATGAGGAAGTCCACGGGAGGACTGCTTCCTGAGCCGAGCTGAGGACTCGTCAAGTCTCCGTCGAATTCCCCCAGGTTCTGAAACTGATATCCCACCCTTCCATGCAGCAGGAAACCGCTGGGGACCTGATACTGGTAGCCGACGAATACTCCGGCGACGAGCCCATTTCCCGACCAGTCGCCGATGACGTCGAGGTCGTTCGCAGGATCGCTGAAGTCTCGGAAGACGAAATTCTGCTTGGCCGTGCCGAACCCCATACCCACATCGGCTCCCATGAACACTCCCTCAGTGTTCGGAAGCCAGTAGGAGACGGCGCCGGTGACCGAGGTGAGGGCGAGCTCCGAGTCCAGGGTGAACAAGCCCGAAGCGTCCGAATACGTGTTGTCGGCTTGATCGCTTTGCCGGAATACCCCGACCGACAGGGCGAGCAGCGGATTCGGCTGATAGCCGGCTTCGATACCAAATGGGATGGCGCCTCCGAAGTTGTCGAACGGCGCCGGAATCCCACCACTCTGGAACACTTCATTGACCCCATCGATCTGATCGTTCCAGTCTTCGAGGGATTGGCTTGCGAATCCCGCAGAGGCTCGGATGAAGAAAGTCCCGGCGTTCGCCGGGGAGAGAGCGGGAACGGAGAGCAGCAAAGCTCCGAGAAGCGTGAAGCCAGCGGCCTTTCTCACGGCGTCCTCCTCAGATGGAGAGGACCGGAATATGTCAGCCAAGGGGCTCTTCAGGAAGCGGATTTGAGATGTTCCAGCTCCCAAAAAAGAGAGCCGGGCTCCGAAGAGCCCGGCTCTGTTGCGTCCCTGTGACTGCTACTGTCCCGAAGCGCCTGGCATGTAGAAGGCCAGGCCGGCGCGCACCATGAAGCCCGAGTAGTCCGTCTCGAACTCAGGATCCGCGCT
>DASTBI010000108.1 GCA_035712145.1 Candidatus Eisenbacteria bacterium
ACACTGATCGCCAAGGCCTCAGCTCCCTCTCGGTTGCTGATCCTTCCCTGCAGCGCGGCTTGAATCAGGCCCAGCCGCCGGGCGTCCCGATTGCCCATGAGTACGAGGTCCATGGGGGGACATTTTCACTGACGCGTTAGCTGGTGACACTTTTACTGACGTTCGACAGGGCCTTGTGGCCGTCTTGCCCCGCTCAGCCCAACCCGCTAAATTGCCTCGCCCGGTTCACTCGGCGCTCTTGCGGAGGGATGGCCGAGTGGTTTAAGGCGGCGGTCTTGAAAACCGCTGAGCCGCAAGGCTCCGTGGGTTCGAATCCTACTCCCTCCGCCAGCAATGGTGCGGAGAGGTGGCCGAGCTGGCTGAAGGCAGCCGCCTGCTAAGCGGTTGACCGGGTAAAACCGGTCCGGAGGTTCGAATCCTCTCCTCTCCGCCACCTTCCTGGCGGCGGGAGCCGATGAGAACCCGCACCGGTCGCTGCGCGCCCTTAGCTCAATTGGATAGAGCATCTGACTACGGATCAGAAGGTTGGGGGTTCAAATCCTCCAGGGCGCGCCACTTTCGCGGTCTCTCCCCAGCGGTTGTCCCGTTTTTGGTCCCGTTTTCCTGCTAAGCATCCTGCGCCGCCCGAAATTCCTCGAGCCGCGCCGTCTCACGGTCAACCAGGTCTTCGCTGATCGTGCCGTAACGCTCCGTGGTCGAGATGTCCTCGTGCCCGAGCACTCGCTGCAAACCCGCCAGTGATCCACCCGCTTCGCGCCATTCCGTCGCATAGGTGTGCTGACAGAGGTGGGAACGGAAACGGGTGATCCCCGACAGCACCCGAGCTAGGCGGGCTGGGTTTCGGTAGGTCGTGAAGCTGAGAGGGGCCGCGATCTGGGAGAGCCGAATCAGCGCAGCAGATAAGCACCTGATCGGCTAAGACGCAGCAACCAGAAGGCTCAGCGGCTTTACGGGGTGGCGCATGTCGTGCAATGGCTGCCGCATTAAGCGAGGAAGTGCAGGATGCGAGGGGCCTTTCTAAAGATAGCGACACCTACTCTGCTTTTCGCAGTCCCTATCTTCGTCTACGAATGGATTACTTATCAGCCGGGCGCCTCCTTCCGACTCGGCACCTGGACACTCCTCACCATCATCGTGGTGCCGCTGACATGGTGGTTCGTGGCAGGTGTTCAAGGACCGATCGATCGTGGTCGGTGGGTTGGGGGCGGTGCCCTGGCTGGGGCGATCATTATCCTCGTTCCAAGCCTCAGTCACCTCATACCGGGCATGGTTGGTGTACTGAGGGGCCGCGGTTCTGACTGGGGAGACGCAATCCTAGTCGTGTCCGCACTCAGCACGTCAGTACTTACAAGCGTTCTAGCCTCGTTCGGTGCCGGTATGGGTGCACTAGCTGCTGCTCTTCTCGGCCGCAGAGCAGCAAAGGCTGGACTGGCGGATTCGAGAACAACCCCAGGGCACAATGGTTAGACGGATTGCATTCTGTGCTGCCGCGCTGATGATGCGGTCCGTGATTACCACCAGCTGCGCAGCCGCCAACCTCTGTCGAGTGCCACCGAGCTCCTTTGCAGGTGACCTGATCGACTGCCCCTTCCCGTAATCGCTGGCGAACGCGGTCAGCGCGCCACTTCAGCGGTTACCACCACCGCTTGAAGGCTCCGCGGCGGACATCGACTAACTCCTAGTCCGCAGCCTTGTTCCTCGCGGTCGAGCCTCGGCAGTCAAGCGGCGCTCAAGGCCTTGCTGTTGAGCTTTGGCGTGAACCATCGGGGGGACTCCCTCCCCAAGAGCCGACCATTCACGCGGAGTCATCGTCATGCTCGGACGCCCTCAGTTCGTAGGTGGCCAGGTTGCCGCGATCCTCGTCGTCGTTCTGCTCGGTCTCGGATCGGGTGCGGCCGGAAAGACCGCCGCCCGTCCGCCCGCGAGCGCGGCGGATGCCACGCTCGTTCGTGCTCCCATCCGGCAAGACGGGGTGGTGGGCGGAGCGTCCGCATCGGTCGCGGGCGGCCAGGCCCTGATCGCCGAAGCAGCGCGCGGGACTTTCGAGAGCCAGCCGATGCCCGGGAGTGGAGAAATCGTGCTGGGGAGCGGCCATCGGTTCGACCCGCTGTCGGAGGGCGAGCCCTCGCTGCCTTTGGCGCTCCGAACCTCCGCACTCGCGCCCGGCCACAGGGGGAACTACCTGGTGCAGCTCACAGGTCCGATCGCGGAGGAGCAACGCCGGGCGATCGAGAGTCGAGGAGCTCGCGTCATCGCCTACGTCCCGCACTACACCTTCCTGGTCCGCATGCGCGCCGAAGACCGGCACGAATTGGATGGGCTGCCGTTCGTTCGCTGGGTCGGTGAGTACCAGCCAGCCTACAAGGTCAGCGCTGGGTTCCAGGTCGAGAGCGACGACGCGCCGGCGACCGTAGTGGTGCTGCTCGCTCCCGAGGCGAGCCTCGACGACGAGCGCACCGCCGTTCAGAGCCTGGGCGGAACGGTCCTCGAGGCCACCGATTCGGGGCGGAACAAGATTCTCCGCGTGTCGGTCGGCTCGAGCGCGTTGCCCCAGATCGCCGCTCGCACCGACGTCACCTGGATCGAGCCGTGGCACGAGCGGACGTTCACCAACGCGGTCTGCCAGTGGGTGGTGCAGACCAACACGCTCAACGTGCGCCGCATCTGGGACATGGGTCTTCACGGTGAAGGCCAGGTGATCCACGAGTCCGACAGTGGAATCCGGACGTCGCACAACGCCTTTCGCGACGGTGCGGCCAGCATCACGACCTTCGGCCAGTACCCCACCCATCGCAAGGTGATCGCGTACCTCGCGGGACAGGCCGGCATCCAGTTCGGCGACAACGCGGGCGCCTCCAATCACGGCACGCACGTGGCCGGGACGATCGCCGGCGACGACTCGCCCTGGGCCGCCGACGCGCGCGACGGCCACGCGCTGAAGGCGAAGCTCTTCTTCACCGACGTCGGCAACAACTCCACCAGCGTCTTCGTCCCTTCTGACATGAACCTGGTGTTTGCTCCCGCCTACGCGGGGAACGCCGGCGGCGCCGCGCGCATTTCGTCGAACTCCTGGGGGTCGCCGGTCAATGAGTACGACGTCCAGTCCATGACCATCGACCAGTTCATGTGGGACCACCCGGACTTCCTGGTGTTCTTCGCCAACGGCAACCAGGCAGGTCCCGGCACCACCGGGTCGCCGGCGGGCAACAAGAACGGCGCGTCGGTGGGCAATACCCAGAACGGCGCCAACGCCAACCAGAAGTCGGCGACCAGCAGCGAAGGGCCGGCCGCGGACGGCCGGCTCAAGCCCACGATCATGGCTCCGGGGCAGAGCATCCAGTCCGCGGACGGTGCCGGCGACACCGGGTACAAGAGCCTCACCGGAACCAGCATGGCCACGCCGGCCGCCGCCGGCTCGGCGGCGCTGATCCGCCAGTACCTGACCGAAGGCTGGTACCCGACCGGCGCTCCGGTCGCGGCCAACGCGTTCGTGCCGAGTGGAGCGCTGCTCAAGGCGATGGCGATCACCTCGACCGACAACGACATGCTCGGCCACAACGTCCCCGACTTCACGGTCGGCTGGGGACGCATCAAGCTCGACAACGTCCTCTACTTCCCGGGCGACGCCGCGCGGACAGCGCTCATGGACGAGAAGGATGGGCTCGCGACCGGCGAGTACGCGGAGTACCTGGTTCACGTGAGCAACCCCGCCGTGCCGCTCAAGATCACGCTGTGCTGGACGGATCGTGAGGCCGCACCCGGCGCCGGGCCGAAGATCGTCAATGATCTCGATCTGACGGTGACGGACCCTTCGAACACGGTCTACCTCGGCAACGTGTTCGCGGCGGGCCAATCGGTGCCTGCCGGATCGCGCGACATTCTGAACGTCGAGGAAGGAGTCCGGCGCAACGCGCCCGCCGCCGGCGTGTGGAAGATCCGGGTGTCCGGCACCAACGTGCCATTCGCGCCTCAACCCTTCGCGCTCGCGATCTCGGGCGGAGTCGGAGCCGCCAGCGGGATCGTCCGTCTCGACCGCCGGACCTACGGACGGTCGGACGTCGTCCAGATCCGGCTCGAGGACGGCGACGCGACCGCTCCAGTGACGGTGGCCGTCACCTCGGGCACCGAGAGCGCGGCCGAGACCGTGACGCTCTCCGGCGGCGACGGCGTCTTCACCGGCTCGATCGAGACCACCGCATCCAGCGCCGCGGCCGATGGCAAGCTCTCGGTCGTCCACGGGGACGGCATTCTGGTCACGTACACCGACACGAGCCCGGCCGCCACGGTCAGCGCGTCGGCCCAGGCCCTGTTCGACGGTCCCGTGATCACGGGAGTCACCGCGATTGCCGGCGGACTCTCGCAGACCATCACCTGGACCACGGACGTGCCCGCGCGCGGCCGCGTCCATTACGGGACCACGCCCGCGCTCGGGCTGTCGTCGGCGCAGGAAGCCGGGCTCGGAACCGGGCACTCGGTCCATCTCACCGGCCTGCTGCCCGAAACGCAGTACTGGTTCGACGTCGAGGCCACCGACCACGGTGGGAACTCGACGCGGGACGACCGCGGCGGACAGCACTATCGATTCGCGACCGGAAAGAAAGGAGAGATCCTGGTCGTGGTGGGCGACGACGGCACATTCACCGCCTCCAGCTCGTATCTCGATGCCTTGCGCCAGCGCGGCTGGAGTCCCGAGCTGCTCGCGGGAGGCACGCTGACCGGCCTGCCGGTCGGCGACCGGGATAGCGGTCTGCGGTCGTACCTCGCCGTGTTGTGGCAGTCCGGGCTCGAGCAGTACCCGCCGCTCGAGGACGGCGTTCGTGCCGCGCTCACCGCCTACATGGACGGTGGTGGCCGGCTCACCGTCACCGGCAACGACATCGCGTGGGCGCTGAGCGACGTCGGATCCGGCCATGCCGACGCCGAACGCACGGCGTGGCTGGCCCAGACGCTTCACCTCCAATTCCTCGAAGACCCCGCGGGCTGGACGGTCAACCAAGGGGTGGCGGGCGATCCCATCAGCGGGAGCTACACGCTGGGGGCGGCGTACGCGCCGCACCGTCAGGGCGCATCCGGCGACGAGATCGCGATCGTGCCGGGCACGGGGACCGGGGCCTACACCTGGACCAACACCGATGCCACTCCTGGAAACATCGGGTTCCGCTGGCAGAACGGCGCGCCCAACGGCAGCGCGGCGACCGCGGTCTGGGGCGGCACTCCGAGCCGGCTGGTCTACAACGGATTCGAGTGGTCGGGCCTGGTCGATCCGGCCGTGCGAGCCGATGTGCTGGACCGGACCCTGATCTGGTTGATCGGCAACGACCATCCGGATGTCACGATCGTCGCGCCCAACGGGGGAGAAGTCATCACCACTGGAACGGTGACGGTCTACTGGACGGAGGCCGCTCACGGCGAGGCCGGCATCGCGTCGCGGTCGCTGTTCTATTCGAGCGATGGAGGCTCGTCGTGGAACCTGATCGCGAGCGGCGTCGGCGCTTCCCCCTACCTCTGGGACACGAGCGGGCTGCCCAACGGCAGCTACCGTGTGCGCGTCGAGGTCGCCGATGGTGGCGATCCTGCCCTGACCGGACGCGACGGTTCGGACTCCGACTTTGCGCTGAACCGGCCGGGAGGGGACGGCCAGGGGCCCGTCGTCGTCGCTGGCTCGATCAAGCTGAGCCCCAACCCGGTGCACAATCAGAGCGGAGCCACCATCACGGCCAGCCTCACCGACATCGGCCAGGGTGGCGCGAACGTGACGGCTGCCGAGTACTCCTGGGGCGAGCAACCGATGCCGGCGGGGTCGGCGTTCGCTCTCGGCGGCGCCTTCGGCGCTCCGACCGTGAATGTCAGCGGGGCGGTGCCGTCTCATCGCGTCCGCGCCGGGGAGCAGCGCTTCTGGGTGCGCGGCCGGGACGCCCACGGTAACTGGGGCCCTGCGACCCACCGCGTCGTGGTGGTGAACGGTGATCCGACCGTGGCCGTCGATGGCGACACGCCGCTGCTTTTCGCGCTGGCGCCCGGGACGCCCAATCCCGCTCTCGGGCGCGCCACGCTGCGATTCACGCTCCCGCGTGAGGGGCCAGCCGAGCTCGTGATCTATGGCGTTCGAGGTGAGCGGGTGCGCACGCTGTTCTCGGGTACACGGTCAGCGGGGCCAGGAGCCGCCACGTGGGATGGCCGGGATGATCGCGGCCGCCCGGTGAGCACTGGCGTCTACTTCTATCGCCTGAAGGCGGGAACACAGGAAGCCACCCGGAAGATCGCCTTCATCCGCGGGTGAGAGGGCGCGACCGCGGGGGATCCGGCGCCCCTGAGAGTGGTTGAAGGCGAGGATGAGCTGACCGAAGATCCCTGCCGCCAAGCGCTGAAGGCGGGAGTGCCGGTATCGGCGAGGTGGCCGTGCGTGCGTTTGTTCTGCGGCGAGTGCTGCACTCGGTGGTCATGCTGTGGGGCGTGATCACCATCACCTTCGCGCTCGGCCACCTGGTTCCGGGTGACATCACCAACGTGATCCACGATCCGTGGCTCACGCCCGAGAGGATCGAGGCGATGCGGCGGCGCTTCGGCCTCGATCAGCCGTGGTGGATCCAGTACGGGCTCTACCTGCGCAACGTCCTGCTGCTCGACTTCGGAGATTCCTTCATGTTCCAGCGGCCGGTGTTCGCGGTGCTGCGAGACGGGCTCTTCAACACCCTGTGGCTCCAGGCGACGGCGCTGCTGATCAGCTGGGGAGTGGCGATTCCTCTGGGTGTGTGGGCGGCGCGGCGCGCGAACACCTGGGCGGACCGGAGCGTCGCCTTCGGCGCCTCGCTGGCGCTCGCCGTCCCCGAGATGGTGTCGGGGCTGTTGCTGATCTACTTCGCGGCGCGCAGCGGGTTCTTCCCGGTGGGCGGGATGCGCTCGCCGCACTGGGACACGCTCCCAGCTGGGGGCCAGGCGCTCGACCTGGTGTGGCACGTCGCGCTGCCGGCGCTGGTGCTGGCCTTCGCCCCGCTGGCGGTCTACCTGCGCCAGACGCGAGGCAACCTGCTCGACGTGCTGCGCCGCGACTACGTCACGACCGCGCGCGCCAAGGGCCTGGACGAGCAGGCTGTGGCGTTCAAGCACGCGCTCCCCAACGCCTTGAACCCGCTCATCAGCCTGTTCGGATTCTCGCTCGCGGCGCTGATCTCCGGATCCTTCATCGTCGAGATCCTGTTCTCCTGGCCCGGCGTCGGGCGGACGACGTTCGAGGCCCTGGTGTTCCAGGACCAGTATCTGGTGATGGGCGGCGTGCTGATGGTCTCGGCCATGCTCGTGCTCGGGAACCTCGTCGCCGACCTCCTGCTGGCCGTGGTGGACCCGCGGATCGTTCACGACTGAACCGCGATGTGAGACGGCCATCCTCCGATACGGAAGATGGCCGCCTCCGGCTACCACGGGCTGAGCATCTTCAGTTCACGACCGCGACCTTCTGCTGGCTGTGGACGCCGCCCGCGCTCAGTCGGACGTAGTAGATCCCCGGTCCGACCCGCGCGCCGCGATCATTCGTCCCGTCCCAGGCCACCTGGTAGTCGCCCGCTCCCTGGCGCACCCGCGCCAGGTCGCGCACCAGGCGGCCCTGCAGATCGTGCAGTCGCAGTGACACGCTGACCGGACCGCTTCCCGCGACCTCGCGCCCCACCGTGTAGCTGAAGACCGCGCGGCTGGTGATCGGATTCGGCAGAGCCGGCCGCAGAAGCGTGCTCGAAGCGGCAGGCGAGGGGTCCACCCCGACGATTCGTTGCTCCGGGATCCAGAGAATCGCGGGGGATTGTCCGAACTCGCCGGTCGCTTGTGGCATCGGCTGATGATCGGTGACGTAGGTGGTGCCGGTCGCGCTTCCCGGCGTGTCGTTGACGAACATCGAGAACGACGTCACGCGGCCGGTCCGGTTCACGAAGCCGCCGTCCTTCACGTGAAGGAACCAGGGCCACCCGCGGCGCGGCGGCAGATAGTCGCCCGCCGGGTCCCCGGCATTGAAGCCCACCGACCAGAAGTGCTCGATGGTTCCGACCGTGGACGTGCCGGTATTGGCGGGCGTGGGGAAGAGGACTCGCATGCTGTCCTGCTGGATCTCACCGGGTCCCAACACTTCGACGTCGGCGCTCCCCAGCGCACCCGGGTTGTAGTCGAAGTCCGCGCCGACGCGGACCGTGAGATCGTTGTCGACCGCATTGTGGACGATGCTGTAGTACGCGGTGGCGACTCGCGCGAGCTGACCGTACTCCACGGGCACGGGCGGCTCGACGTGCGACCCGCTGCCGTCCACCCACTCGACCTGGTACCAGTAGCGCGTCCCAATCGTGAGCGTGGGATCGGAGTCCGCGAACACGTAAGGCGTCCGGTTCGAGACTCCCTGGATGCTGGAAGCTCCAACGGGCGCGATGGGAGCCCCGTTGATCCTCGTGAAGCTCCCAGGCGACCCGGCGTTGTCGGGCGCGCGATAGACGTTGAACTCCTGGACGGCGAATTCCCGCTGCGTGATCCAGGTGAAGTCGATCCGGCCGTCCTGCGGGCGGGCTGTCCCCTGGATCCTGACCACCTGCACGCCGCTGGTGCTGTTCAGGGCTTCCTTGACCGCCGCGTACACGTCCACCAGCCCCCAGCCGCAGCTCGGATCGAAGTTGGCGTCGAGACCGTAGGGATCCTGGCCCCGATCCCCGGAAGGCTTGGCCGTGGGGAGGTTGTGCTCCGCGGTGTTCTGCAGGATCGTCCGCACCTGGAGCGGCGAGAGAGAAGGATTCGCCTGCAGGACCAGCGCGACGCAGCCTGAGACGTGCGGCGCGGCCATGCTGGTTCCCGAAAGCTGTGAGTAGGCGGTGCCGTCGGTCGTAGGGTCGCCCGATGCCGAGATGATCCCGGCGCCCGGAGCGACCACGTTGGGCTTCATCTCGTCGAAGTGGTCCGCGTCGCCATCGTCGTCGCGCGGCCCCTCGTTGGAGAACGTCGTCACCTGATCGTCGCCGCGATTCAGCGTGCGGGCGTGCGAGGACGCTCCGACGGCGATCGAGTGGTCCGCCGCCGCCGGCGAAGCGATGCACTCCGTGGCGTCGTCGTTGCCGGTGGCGATCACCACGACCAACCCCTGCTGGACCGCCGTGTTGACCAGCGTGGATCCGGCGCCGGTGCTGGTCCCGCTCCCCGTCGCGCACTCCGTCGAGCCGAGCGACATGCTGACCACGTCGATTCCCCGCCAGATGCTGGTGGGATCGAGACCGGCCCACACCGTGTTCTTGTTCGCGATGCACCAGTCCAGGCCACGATTGCTGCCGCCGACGGTCGCGCCCGCATCCGAGAGCACCTTGCAGTCCACCAGTCGTGCGCCGGGCGCGACCCCGGCGAAGATGGCGCCCGGCCCGCCCGTCCCCAGCGCCGAGCCGGCGACGTGGGTGCCGTGATAGCTGGACGCCTCGCCGCCGTGATCCTGTGGATTCATGCTGGAGTTCGCCGGCGTCGAGCACGCCGGCTGGCCGCACCAGAACTCGCCGCCGCCGAGGAACTTGCCGCGAAGGCTTTCGTGCCCGGGATAGCCCGGGTTGACCTGATCCACGTCGTCGTTCACCCCGGTGTCGAGGATCGCGATCACGATTCCCGTGCCGTCGAACCCCAGGTTGCCGACGCTGGGGAACAATGCGTAGTTGTCGGCCGCCGACAGTCCGCGCGAATCACGGGCGCGCACCACGCGCGCGCCGTAGTGGTTGGTCGCGTACTCGACCGGGACCGCTTCCACTCGCTGCACGCCGGGCAATGCCGCGATCAGCAGGATCTGCGCATAGGTGGCGCGGGACTCGATGTAGTCGATGGAAAGGAACGGCCACGCCATCGTGACGCCTGTGCCGAGCAGCACGGCCTGGTCGGCGGCCGTGGGATGGTGGTCGTACATGACGTAGATGGCGAACACCACGTTGGCGGCGTTCTCGACGCCGATCCTCATGCGCCGACTCGGATCGTCGTTCACGAACGCCGCGTTCCAGCCCTCCCTGTGAACCCTGTCGATCCTGTCGTCGATCTCGTTCCCGTCGAGGTCCTCCCAGGCCAACGCGCTGGTCGCCAGCGGCCCGGCGATCAACGCCGCAAGCAGCACGACCACCAGGTAGGGCAGGCGAGCCCCTCGACGGCTCACCGAACGGTTCTCCGAGTGCATCACGACCTCCCTTCATGCGGTCGATGGACCTCGACCGACGTGAACGGAGCGTGGCCGGCG
>DASTBI010000109.1 GCA_035712145.1 Candidatus Eisenbacteria bacterium
CGACCACGAGAATCCGGCTTCGTCGTTGACGGCTCCAGAGCGAAGCCCCTGCGACGCCCGCGCGCCTTCGGCCACGATCTGCAGGCTCGTCCCGCCCAGGCGGTCGATCGGCACGCCCTTCTGGCGCGAGAGGCTCGCGGCGAAGTGGCCGGCGAGATCCTGGGCGGCTTGCGCGGTGAGCGCATCGCGCTCGTTCGGGCGGGCGGACGTTGGGGTGTCCTTGCGAGAGCATGCGGAGATCGAGGCTGCGAGGACGACGACAGCAAGGACAGAGGCGAGCGAGCGATGTTGGAACTCCATGGTGCACCTCCGTTCAGCATGGTGACGGGCGGCCGCTAGGCTCGAGTCTCCGGACTCACCGACTCCGCGTCAACGCCGGGCGAGCCGCAGGGCGACGCTAGCGCACACTGCGGATTCAGCCCCGTCAGCGGGATCCCCAGGGCGGCGGCGGTGGCGGCACTGGACGGGTGAGATCGAAGTCGATCCGAAATCGCCGGTCGGTGCCCTCGCGACGAAGGGCGTAGGTGAAGCGCCGCCCGGCCTCGATCTCGATGGTCCAGACGTTCGTCCTCGCCCGAGGGATGAGCGCTGCGGTGAACGAGTCGGCCGGAAACTCCTGGCGCTGGGCCATCCCCGGTGCACGCGCATCGCCGCCATACCAGGTGATCGAGTCCGGATGCCCGTCCTCATGACGGTGGTCGTGCTTGAGGCGGAGCTCGCCGGCGGTCCGCCTCAGCACCCAGGTGCGCGATCTGTTGTCACCGACGACGAAGGGGATGCGGATCGAGTCGGGACTGCATTCGCGCACGTGCATGACCAGGCTCTTGCCGGCAAAAGTCGTGTCGCCAGCGGGGGCCTCGACAACGCGGCCCTCATACGCGCGGCCGCACAGCGTCTGGAGCGCGCTCCAAAAGGCGCGTCGATCGTCTTGCGGCCCGCCGGTCCCCAAGCGCTGCGAGCAGGACCCAGCAGCGCAGGCGACGAGGACGACGAGGACCGCGGCGCGCAAATGTCGCAGAGCGGTGCGGGCGGCAGCAGGTCCGGGGGTGGTCGCGGCCAACATGCTCCACACGCTAGCAGGGGCCGCGAAACGCTTCTACCCCATCGCCGCCCCCACGCTGTCCGCCAGCACCGTCGCCTTGTTGTGGCTCACCTCGAAGAAGCCTCCGCTCACCTCGAGCTTCTCGTTCTGGCCGCCGGCGCGGCGGATGGTGAGCATGCCCTTCGCCAGGTTGGCCACCAGCGGAGCGTGGTGGGCGAGCACGCCGAAGTAGCCGGCGGTGCCGGGAACCTCGACGTACTCGACC